>CALMIT010000037.1 GCA_937864255.1 uncultured Saprospiraceae bacterium | reverse complement strand
AGAGCGCCACTCACTCAAGGTGTGCAGGTAATAAAATTGGTGATTCAGTAAGCTCCATTGATTTTTAACTTTTTAAAAGCCGAAGTCAAAGGTTTGACTTCGGCTTTTAATTTTTTAACTTTGAAGCGCCTACCCGGATTTTTATTTTCCCATCCGATTTTTTGAATAATAATCTCCCCATCACCTTATTTTTTAACATAAAATCTATACAATGAAGGTTTTCTCAACTCACAAATGGATGCCCTGCATTTTTGTCAGCTTATTCTGGTTTTCTTTAAACTCTATCGCACAGACCACAGAAACATTCAATTACAGTGGCGCTATTGAGACCTGGACTGTTCCAGCAGGAGTCACTTCGATAACGATTGAAACGTGGGGCGCACAAGGCGGGGGCGGCGCAAACAATGGCGGACGCGGCGCTTATTTAAAGGGGGATTTTGTGGTTTCTCCCGGAGATCAACTTAAAATACTTGGCGGACAAATGGGGCAAGTTAGTTACGGCTATGGCGGGGGGGGGGGGGCTTTTTTTGCCCACCATTGCGGATGTTCCGCTAATTGTCGCCGGGGGCGGCGGCGGCGCCGAGCATAATAATAACATTCCTGGCTTCGACGCAGTACTCACGGAGGATGGAATGAGCATTGAAAATGCCTCAGGTGGTACTATGGGAAATGGCGGTGGTTTTGGTGATCCAAATACATCAGGATGCGGATGGCCTGGCTCGGGCGGCGGCGGCTTCTATGGTGATGGCGGCACTTCAGGCGATGGCGGTGGGTATTCGTTTGTAAACGGTGGAGCAGGTGGTACCGATCCTTCCGGGAATTGTGTTGTGGCGGGCAGCGGCGGTTTTGGTGGCGGCGGCGCAGGTGGTAATCCTGGCGGTGGCGGCGGTGGGTATTCCGGCGGCGCAGGTGGCGCAAATATCGGAGTTGTACCCAACAGAGGCGGTGGTGGTGGCGGCTCATACAATGCCGGTACGAATCAAAATAATATGGCAGGAGTACAAACGGGGAACGGTCTGATTAAAATTACCTATATCGCCAACCCTTGCAATGATAATGATATGGACGGTTATACAGATTGCGACGGAGATTGCGATGATAATAATCCGAATATCTATCCGGGCGAAGCGCCGGCATTGACCAATGTCATACACCACAATTCCAGTTCGGCGACGGTTTATTGGTCAACTATACCCGGCAGCATCAACTACGGAATTCGTTATGCTGTGAGCGGCTCCGATATGTGGACAGAATCTACTTCTTTGAGAGCCTGGAGACGTTTGTTTAGTTTGAGTCCATGCACTACTTATGATGTTCAATTTAGAAATTTCAAAAACGGCGTTTGGAATTGCTGGTCGGACTCTTTTGCCTTCACAACGGAGGGCTGCCCGATGCCAAAATCTATAAACCGAAATACAGACAAAAATGCTGACCTTGCCATATCGCTGGCATCCGTACAACTTTATCCAAATCCTGTGATTGGGACAAAAGAAACGATGGTAGAAATTAATACTCAAATTTCTCAAAACGCGCAATGGACTTTATCTGATTTGAGTGGTAAAATAATTCAGTCAGGCATTTCAGAATTAACTGCCGGATTCAACTATTTCACCATCCAAACTGCCGACTTACCCGCAGGTGTGTATTTTTTCAAAGCGCCGCTGGCAGAAGGCGTGCAGTCAGTGAAATTGATGGTGGAATGACGAGTTTTTCGAATATCGAATTAATTCATTAAACCTCATTTTTAAAAAAAAGCCTTCCGGTTCAGGTCGGGAGGCTTTTTTAATTAAATGAATATCAAACAAGGAGTTTTGAATAACTAATTCTCCGAATGGCAAATAGCGGATACCGAGTACCGAGCATCCAATTTGCCGATAGACGCTCCGCTTCAGTCCACTGATAAGTATCAGACTCCATCCTGACTCCTGATATTGGAAAAACCTGGTCTGTCCTTCTACATTGCCTTGCTTTCGTAGTTTTTTTTACAAACCTTTAAATGTACGCGACCATGAGAACATCAGGATGGATATTCAGTCTTTCGTTCATTTTTAGCCTTTTCATTTTCTCTTCCATTTTTGCCACGACACCGATACTGACCAAATGGATAAAAAATATTTCGGAAGGTGAAGGCGCTCCGGCGGTGGGAATGGAAGATTATGCTCCTGAAATTGCCGTCAGCGGCAAGGTGATACACTTGCTTTGGTTGACCAATAATAACTGGACCACCAAGCAGTTGAATTACCGCCGTTCCACCGACGGCGGACTCACCTGGGAAACCAAAAAATTGTTTTTGGATGTGGCCGGACTTGATGATGCCGCCCGCTATCAAAGGATGTATGTATCCGGCAATTACGTCCATATTGCTTACATTGTCAAAGATGGACTGGGTCCTTCCGAATTATTTTACCTACGCTCCACAAACGGCGGGCAAAGTTTTGAAGCACCAGTAAAATTGTACTCCGTTCCCCAAAATATAATAGAACTCCGCGTAAAGGGAGACGGCGCCAGGCTGACCATTGCTGCCATCCACAATTGCCATTATTGCGGCGAGCAAAACATTTTCCACCTGTTTAGTTCTGAAAACAATGGCGCTTCCTTCGAAGACAGGGTGGTATCGGGCAGTTTCAACGCCTACACATTTACGCCCTGGGACCTTGCCGTGGAAGGCAATAATGTGTATTTGCTTCTGATGGAATCTGTGGGCTATTGGGCGGATTACAATTACAATCTCCACCTTTTCAGCAGCAACAACCGCGGGTTGACTTTCAAAGACAACATCATCTCCGTGCCCGCTCAAAGTGGAGCCCACCACCCTTTTATTACCATGGATTACAATTGGGGTTACACCAAAAAAATAGCCGCTGAGGGCGACAAAGTCTGGGCTATCTGGAGCGGCTGGAACGCTGAAAACGAGGATAGAATTTTTGTAGCCGGATCCAACGACGCAGGAAATACTTTTTTACCAACCAAAGAAATTTCTGGCGAACTCGCCGGCTTTCAGGCAGGATTAGAAACCATCACAGTGAATGGAAGTGAAATTTATGCCGCCTTTATCAAAACTGACGGCAGGATTTTCGTGGCAAAAAGTCACAACAGCGGCGCCACTTTCGACCCCACATACGAATTCACCCTCAAAGACGACCCGCAATTGAGAAGCGGCTGGGGTCCGTCTTTGGTCAACGCACCCAATAATAATCAGGCGTATCTTTTGCGTACCGGACCCTGCTTCGGCTTACTCGATCCGGATAATGATTATACCCACGAAGCTTTTATTGGCAATTTGTCCATCCGGGATAATCGCTATCTGGTCGCTGCTTTTGACGATGATGGGATTTTGCACATTGCTTATCAGGGAGGACGCGCCTGGTTGTCAACTGGTGTGTTCACAGACTATGAGATTTTTTACCGCAGTATTGACCCTAATTTCCGCAGCAGCGGCAATGAAGATAAA
>CALMIT010000036.1 GCA_937864255.1 uncultured Saprospiraceae bacterium | reverse complement strand
TGTCACTATGCCGATTTGCAGACCGGAAAAAGTGTTTGCCCTCCCGCCTGAATAAATAGAAGATTGAAGTGGAATTTTTTCCAAAAACCAGTCTGGATCGAGTCCGAACTGCACGTCGGTTTCCCAATCGCCGTCGGCAATGGTATGTTTTACCCCAGTAACAAATACCGGCCCGTTAAATCTGTCGCCCACTCCTGTCAAATTGAGCAGCACACCGGGAACCGGCGTAGCCACGCCCTGGAATTTTACCCGCCCGCGAATTTTTGCCAGTTGGTGGCGCATCCACCACGCGTCCGCCCAACTTTCGGGCGTAGTGAGATTGCCAGTATGTCTAAGTTCGATTTTTTCTGCTCCGGCAGCTTGAGCCAAAGTGCCCGGATTAAGGTTTCCATTTAGTCGAATGTTCGGATTATTGCCTTCGACGCTGTTGGTTTCCTGGGCAGCAGGATCCCAGGATTTCGCCTCGACTGCCATGGTTTGGAGACGGGCATCCATTTCGGCGTCCAATTCCCGGATAGTACTTCCGAAAGTCAAATCAAAAAGCGGAGAAGCCGATACGTCGGGTTTTTTGATTTCAATTTTTCCTGCGTCTGCGTTAACCAGCATTCCATTCAACTCAGCACGCGACACCACAAAATCCCAGTCTGTCGCATCAAATTGAACCAATTCCTGAAAAGTAATCCCCGTCGTTTCTATTGATGTGGACAAGCCGTACTGTTCTATCAATTCCTGCCAAGCCTGGCTGTCTTTCGCTTCGTAAAAATATTTTGAGTGACGGCTCAACGTCATTTTAAATGCTTTATCGCGCGCTTCTACTATCAAGACAGATTGCCCGTTGGCGCGGATTTTAATTGAATTTTTTACAACTATACCTTTAAAAATGCTGGACTCGTGGGCGTGATAGCCGGACAAAATTTCGATTTCCTTACCGGGAATAAAAATGTCCCGGTTGCTTACGCTGAATGTCTCGGAAGCAGGATCGCCGTCCAAAACAACCAACTTGGCGGCAGGTATACGACCAAATTCTTTGACAACCGACACCATATTCACTTCTATCGTACTGTCAATCACGCTCCCGCCTGATTTGACGGTCAGCGTGACTATGTCCGGATGATTACCGGTAGGAATAGTTCGATTTTGCGGCATTTCTAAAAAAGTATTAAAACGGTAAACAATAAAGCGCTGTAAGCCAAACTACTTTTGTACGGACGGGAAAAAGATGACCGAACCCGGCGCCAGATTCCTGAAATCCACCAGTCCGTTTGCTTTCGCTACTTCGAGGTAATATTTTGAATCTCCATAAATTTCAAATGTAAGTCGGGGCAATGTGTCGCCCATTTTGACAATACGTTTGTGCGTAAGGTCGGGCGAGCTGTCATCCTGGCGTCTGACGCGCAATTCATTTTCGGTAAATTCTACAAAACTGGCGCGCACGGTTGCCCGCAGGGGCGT
>CALMIT010000035.1 GCA_937864255.1 uncultured Saprospiraceae bacterium | reverse complement strand
TTTATTGACCAGTTTTATGTACACATCCCAGCGGTCGCAGGTATTGGCAATATTTTGAATGGTGCCGCGCATGACGGCCGTGCCATCTGCATATTCTTCAAATAGAAACTGATTCGGAGAGTTAAATTTCGTCCAGAAGTTTTGCCAGTCAGGACACGCACAGTTTGGATCGGGGTCGTAGGAGAAAAAAGGATAAAGCGCGTTAGCAGTAGTAGAAGTTTTGGTTTTTACAACCGTTTGGGGCGAATTGTCATAGGTGATAACGAGTAAAGGCGCTGCTACCGCTTCGCCGTCCCAGGACTCTGCCATCCTGGTACCCGAACCTTGTATGATAAATGCCATCGAATTGCCGCTCACCCAACCGCCCCGGTTTACAATTTCCTGTACAACCGACGCAAGGTTAGGCGTTTTATGTTTTGCATTCAAAACCGTCCAGGATGGTACGCTGTTCCAGGCTACCGAAGCAGTGGTTTTGCTCCTCGAAGAGATATTATTCGAAGAGGAAGTGAAAGTTGTGGGATTGTCTGACGCCTGTGCCCAGAAAGTCAGCGAGGTGGAAGTTGTGGAAGTTTCGTCCACTTCAAATTCCAGGTAAGCATTGATGATTTGTGCGCCTTTGGGCACATTGATGGAGTTAAACCTTAGCCCCACGACCTGGTCGTTTGAGCCGTCTTTTATCAGTTCCAAATCAGAACTGTTGAGCGTCATACTGCCCGTACTCACGCGTTGTTCCGCGTCGTCCGAACTTGAATTTACTCTTACCGAAACGGTGCCCCAAGTGGGCGGAGGCAGGTAAAAAGAGGCTGATCTACTTTCAAGGTTAGTAATTATTTTTTGTTTAAGCCTGCTTATTTTATTCTCGAAAAAGTTTGTATTCAGATCACTTTTCACTGTCGAATTTCCGGCGCTGAGTGTCAACGCCAAAGCCACGACCCCAAAAAAGGTAGCCAGAATCTTTATCAACAGTTTGTAAGTGTTTGTCATACCGCTCTTTTAAGGCTGAAATTCGTCGTTAACGGGATTGTTGAAAGAATCATACAAAACCTTTTAACCCAACACCCTATTGAAAAAAGAATAAAACCAAAGACCATTCACCTTGCGGTGAATTTTGATAAAGAGGGGATATTAAAAAGGGGATTTTTAAAAGAGGAGTGCCTATAAATGACCAATAACCATACCATATTTTGTTAAAAACAGGGCTGTTTTTAATGGTCGCTACGACACGCTTTTATGATAAAAATTTTATTCGTAAAAGATAGAAATTCAACTATTTAAATAATTTTTCTAAAAAATTAATTTCAAATAATTTATAAAAATACCCAGAACTTTTAGATGACCGGGGAGCGCCGTCAGTTCTTTTTAGGCAACACCTCATCCACGATAAAATTTGATATTTTGAGTATGTTTCGCGGATTGCGCAATACAACTTCGAGGAGCAGTTTTGCGCGATCATTATCTGGTCCCTGGAAAATTGCTTTTCCGTCAAGGTCAAAATCCGTCGTCTCATACCCCCGCTTGATGTAATTGGGCAGGTGTCCGAAATTTTCCACATCAGAAATTACATCCAGGAAAAGATTCCCGATGTCATTTTTTGGTCCCTGGTAAATCGAATTTCTGTCGCTATTCAAATCCC
>CALMIT010000034.1 GCA_937864255.1 uncultured Saprospiraceae bacterium | reverse complement strand
AAACAAAAAAATTTGTAAAAAGTTTATAAACCCCTTTTCACGGAGGGAAAAAAAGAGGCCAAAAAACCCGGGAAGCAAAACCCCCCCGGGGCCCCCGCCAATGAAGAGCGCCCTGCCGCCACGGCTACCCGCCCGGGACAGGTTTCGCAAAAATTTTCTGACATTTTGTTTCAGGCGATGGAACAAAATAATCTGGAAGGTTTTGATTACCTCGAATACAAAAGGTCGCTGCTGTCGCTCAGCAAAATGCCGATGGACGAGCCGACGCGGTTTCAGTCTGCCTTTGCGATGGCGCAAACGATGGGCGTGAGCGTGCCAAAACTGGTCGAATCCGCCCAGCATTATTTGAAAATTTTGGAAAATGAAGAGCAGAAATTTGAGACGGCGCTTTCCAACCAGGAAAAAAATAAAATAGAAAGTAAAGAACTGGAAATCAAACAGTTGGATAAAGCGATACAGGAAAAAGCGGAGCAAATCAAAAAACTTACCGCCGAAATCCAGGCGCACCAGCAAAGAGTGGGCGCGCTGAAAAACGAGATTTACGAGTCATCGTCAAAAATGGAAAATACAAAGGCGGATTTTCTGGCTTCCTACAATTCGCTGATAGCACAAATACAAAGCGACATTACCAAAATGAAAGAATTTTTAAAGTAGCTTTCAAATCATAATTTTTAAAAAAATGAATCAAAAAACGCTCGTCGGATTCGCCGTGATTTTAATCGGACTGCTGGTAGTCCTCAAAATTCTTCCGGCACTTTTTAAAATTGCGCTGGTACTCGCCGCTATTTTTGCGGTTTATTACTTTTACAGAAAATGGAGCGGGCGTAAATTGTAAAAATTTGCCCCGTTTTCTCAAAAACCGGATCGCCGCTCATTGTCTCGCCGGAGAGAATGAAACTGCTTAAATATGCTACTTTTACCTCCGAATCGGAATTTTTTTAATTTGAACAAATTCGACCTTTAAAAATGGAAATGCAGGAATTCAAACCGAAGTCATTTTGGCAACGCCCCGAAGGCATCACCGGACTGATCTTTCTGATCGCCGTGGTGGCGGGCGGAGGCTTTTTATTATACAGCATTTTACCGACCCTCCTCGTACTGGCGCAAAACACGCTTTACCTGGCGGGTATGCTGCTGGCTTTGGGCGCCATCGTTTACATGGTGCTCGACCCGAAAATGCGCAACCTCGTCTGGTATATGTACAAAAGCGTCATGCGCTGGGTGACGGGCATTTTTGTGCAAATTGACCCCATTGGCATTTTAAAAAGCTACGTGGAAGAATTGGAAGACAACCTGCGCAAAATGAATAAACAGATCGCCCAACTGCGCGGACAAATGCACAAATTGAAAGAGCAAAACGTCAACAACCACACCCTCGCCAGCAAAGCAAAAGAATCTGACCGACAGGAAATGATGATACTGAAAAGCCGCAAAGCCGGGCGTTTGCAGGAATCCAATTTGCGCCTTGAGGATTTGTATAAAAAAATGGAAATCCTGTACCGCGTACTGACCAAGATGTATCAAAATTCCGAAATACTCGCCGAAGACGTAAAAGATCAGGTAGCCGTAAAAGAGCAGGAACGCAAAGCCATCCGCGCCAGCCACTCAGCCATGCGCTCCGCGATGAACATCA
>CALMIT010000033.1 GCA_937864255.1 uncultured Saprospiraceae bacterium | reverse complement strand
CAACTGCATCAAAAAGCTATAAGCGTAAATCAGCATGACGTCGCCGGTCAGGATGGCATTGTTGACGCCGTATTTTTCGTGTACCGTGGGCTGCCCGCGTCGCAGCGGCGCGGCATCCATGATGTCGTCGTGAACGAGTGAAAAGTTGTGGAAAATTTCAAGGGCGTGGGCAGCGGGCAGGGCTTTTTCAATTTTCGAATCAAAAAGTCCGCAGCCGATCAGCGTCAGAAGTGGGCGAATACGTTTTCCACCAATTTTTAATATGTAATCTGCTGGTTGATAAAGCTCTTTCGGATTTTTTGGGAAAGGGTTCTTTTCGAGATACGCCTCGTAAAGTGCAAGTAGTTGGCTTGAATTTTGCATCAATAGATGGTTCTGTGATTCGTGGCAAAGATAATTTTATTGCAGAAAACTGCTTTTCGAGTTTGCCGCGCGAGTACAATTTTTCGAAAGGAAAAAGATTTCGGAGGGGTGGTTGCCCGTGATTTTTGATTTAATTTTTTAACTGACGTAAAGAAAGACGAGTGCACATGAACACAAAGTTTAAAACGCCTATCCTGCTTGTAGAAGATAATCCCGCCGATGCCAACCTCATAAAAATTTACCTCGAAGATGTAGGATTCAAATTTGAACTTTATACCACGGACACTTTACGGGAAGCTATCGAAATCATAGAAACCAAAGAAATAGAACTCGCACTTTTAGACCTCACGCTCGGCGACATCAGCGGCTTTAAAACGCTCTCCAAATTCCTCGAATCTGCGGCGCATGTGCCGGTCATCGTACTGACGGGTTTGAATAATGAAATCATCGGCAACCAGGCAATCAAAGCAGGCGCGCAGGATTTTTTGGTAAAAGATCAGTTTGACAGCAAACAGCTTGGCCGCGCGATTCGCTACGCCATGCAGCGTTTTAAAACTCAGGCAAAACTAAAAGAACTGGCGCGCAACCTTTCGATCAGCGAGAGCCGCTACCAGGAAGCCCAGGAACTGGCGCATTTTGGAAGTTGGGAAATGGACATCGTTTCCAACTCAATGAAATGGTCGGACGAGATGTTTCGCATTTTTGGCTTTCAGCCGGGTACTTTAGACCCTTCATTTTCCGATTATCTGAATTTTACGCATCGCGAAGACCGGCACCTGGTCGAGTCATTTTTTGATAATGCCAACAAAAGCGGCGCCCTGGAAAGGCTGGAGCATCGCATCATCGTGGGCGGCAAGTCCATCAAATTTTTGTCGCTTCAGGCGAAAATGCACTTTGATGAATTTACCGATCGCGTTTTGCTGGTGGGCGCGGTGCAGGATATTTCCGAAAGAAAATTATCCGAGCAGCTGTTATTTGAAAAACACCTGACTTCCGAATCAGTGAAAATGCAGGAAGAAACACTTCATCACCTCGGTTTTCAGGTGCGCACACCGCTAAATTCGGTAATCAACCTGCTGTATTTGCTCGACAAAACGTCGGCAAACACACAACAACGCGAGTATATAAAAGACTTAAAAACGTCGGTGGACGATCTTTCTCTGGTCGTCAATGACCTTTTGAATTTTTCCCTTTTTCATTCCGCCGGCGTGCAGTCCCGGGAGCAGGAAGTCAATGTTCAAAACTTCATTCAGGGCTTGGAAAAACTGCTGTTGATCCGGGCGGAAAATCTGGGCGTGAAAATCAGTTTGGAAAGTTCGGAAAAACTGTCCGGAAATTTGGTTTTTGATGCCACCGTGCTGCAACAGGTACTTTTTAATCTGGTAGATTTTTCCATGAAAAATATGGAAAAAGAGGAAACGATCCGGGTGGATATAAATACTCAAAACACCTCGGACCATGACAAAGAACTGGATGTACGGATAAAATTTCGAGCGCGGAATTTTTCCGAATTGTCCGGGTTTTTAAAATCAGAATCGCTGCCTTTGCAGCAAAACAAGCCGGAGAACGACGAAACCCGGCGCAGCCAGGCAAACTGGGTGATATCAAAAAGACTGCTGAAAACTTTGGAAGGAAAACTTAGGCAAACGGAGAACGAGTCGGAGAACGAGGTGATTTTCAGCATACTAATGCCTGTGAAAACGATTTTGAAAACCGAGCGGTTTTCTGATGAAAAACCTTCGGCGCCGCTCCACATTTTGCTCGTGGAAGACCACTTGCTAAATCAAATCTCAACGCGAAAAATTTTGACTTCCTGGTCAGAATTTGTTCAGGTAGACATTGCCGACAACGGCAAAATCGCTCTGGAAAAATTTGACCGGAATCAATACGACCTGATTTTGATGGACATACAAATGCCGGTGATGAACGGGCTGGAGGCTGCTCGTGAAATACGGACCAAAAGCAGTACCCCAATCATTGCACTGACAGCGAATGCCACCAAGCAGGAACTCGAAAACTGCCTGGAAGCCGGCATGAACGATTATATTTCCAAACCGTTCAAACCGGAAGACTTGTATCATAAAATCCTGAACCTGATGATATTAGTCGCCGGTTAATTCTCCCCGCCCGTTTTTTCTTTCGCCTCCGGTGTTGACGCAATCTTTTGAACCAGGCTGGCGTTGTTGTGGTTCTTTTTTGAATTTTAAAAATATTGTTCCTTTGCAGCGGGCAAAATTCTTTTAAATCAGCTATTTTGCTTTTTATTCAACGATTTGTTTTACTTTTGAAAACAAATTATTTAATTGCTAACTTTTGATACTATGAAGTTTCCAATTGCATTCCTATTTTCCTTTTTGTTTTTCTTTTCCCAAACTTCCGATGCACAAACGCTCCTGAAACGTGCCGAAAAAGAATACGAACTTCACGCTTACAATCTGGCTGTACAGTCATTTTTGAAAGCTATTGAAAAAGAACCTTACACGGCTGAAACGCTCGGCAAACTCGCCGACAGTTACAGGATGCTCGGACAAATGGATCAGGCTGAGCAATGGTATGAAAAAGCCTCAAAAATGGAGGGATTGCC
>CALMIT010000032.1 GCA_937864255.1 uncultured Saprospiraceae bacterium | reverse complement strand
CCAAAAGCGAAGCTTAAGCGCCTGCGGCTTTGTATTTGGCCGCAGGCCCGCTTTTGTTTTCGAAAAGATAAACGACCATAACTTCCTTTAACCAACTTACCCTCACACGGCTCCGGTATTTTACGAATGATGCGATGCGGCTCTGCGGCTTCGGCATCACGGTTATTTTTTCAAAAAAATAAAAATCAGCGAGACTTAGCTCTGTGGCTGCTTTCGGGCCATGGTGAGCCTTAAAAATATATTCCCCAAAAGGGAAAAAACGTAAAAACATCACGCACTTAACACTTAAACACAACGCATTTCATCCTGCTATTTTCAAATTGTAATCACATGCAACCTTCTATTTTCTTACAAAAACCGTTCTGGAAAGAATGGACCGAAGGAAGACAAGTTTTGTTTTGGCTAAAACTGACTTTGTTCTTTTTACTGTTTTTATTCTGGACTTCAAACGAAGCTGCGGCTCAATGCGGACCTTACATCACGCTGAGCCCGAACAATCCGAACCAAAGCGCGGCAAACAATTCGGATGTTTTTCTGACGATTTGGTTTACAGACCCCTCGCCGGCGAACAACACTACCGTGGGAACCTGGTCGGGTTGGTCGCAGGCCGGCAACGGCAATTCCACTTCAGCGCGATTTAATCCGGCGGTGGAAGGCTCAGGGGTGTATTTTGTAAAATATACCATCAGTCAGCCTGCCGGTATGTGCCAACTGAATGAAATGGCTTTTGATACCATTTATGTGGACGGAAATAATTCGTCGCAAATTCCGGGCGTCACAGCCAATTACACTTCTGTTTGCCCCGGCGGCACGGTGCAGCTTACAGCGACGCCGACGGACTCTACATTTTCTGTTCCTGTTTTTAATTATTCTATTTCTTCTTCTACGTCTGTTGGTGCATCTGTCAACGCTAGTGGTCTGGTCACGGCCGGAAGTACCGGACAAATAGTAGTAGCTGTAACAGAAACCAGTGCTTATGGCGTCAGCCAGGCTGCCAGTTTCATTATAAATGTAGTGAACCCGCCTGTCGCAACGGCGAATGTACCCGTGGTAACAAATTGTGCCGGTTCGGTTTCTTCCGGTATTTTACTTTCCACATCACACATTCCGTCGGCGCAGGTAGAATACGTGGTAACCGGTGTAGTGTCCAGTTTTAATATAAACACATTGGCGCCCGGAACGGTCGTAGGTTCTGGCAATAATGCCCCTTTTCCCACCCCCACTTTGATAAATTCAAATTTTAATGGGAATGTGACCTACCAGGTTTCGCCGAGATTAAATAATGGTTCGGGCTGTGTGGGCGCCCCGATAGATATAACTATAAATATAGAGGCGACTCCCAATTTTATATCTACCCCGGCAAATGATACCACATGCAGCGGTTCGAACGTATCATTTTTCTTATCTACAAATTACACTCAGCCGGGCAACGTAGTTTTTTGGTTGACCGGGTATATCGGGCATCCCGATATCATAAGCAACCACCCCGCTCCCGGCCCTGTAGGAGTAGGACCTTCTTATTTGAACGGGCAAAGTTTTCAGGTACAATTGACAAATATGGGGACGGCGCCTCAGACTGTGCAGTATTTTTTCACGCCGGTGCGTACTGACGGACTGCAATGTATAGGAACTACCGTAGCCGTGAATGTTACGATCAATCCTGATCTGGAAATCATTCCTGTTTTTCAGTTTATAAATAGCGGACAAAGCTTCTCGCTTCAATTGAATCCGCTCAATATACCTGTCTCCGGAGCGGGTGATTTGGAATTTTTACTGATGATGATTCCGAGCAATCCCAACCTGATTAGAGGAAATACAGTTACACCGGGTGTCACAGTAGTGCCGTCGGGCGGTACTTTTTCAGAAATGCTGACCAATATTTCGAACAGTTTTCAGGCGATAGATTATTATTTCAGACCCCAATTGCGATCTTCACGGGTCAATCCAAATGATCCTTTGTCGGCCACCTGTTTCGGACAAACAGTGCCTGCGGTGAGTATCGGCGTTTATCCGATTCCGAATGCTTTTGTCAGCGGAGGAGATATAAGCGCGAATGAAGCGCTGGTTTGTAACGGCATGGCAAATACAATGATGACGCTGAATACAAATACGAATGCCTCGCCTTTCAGTCTGGGTCATTTTATATCAGGCGTGACGGCAACCAATGTAGGTAACCCGAATTTGTACGCTTTAAATGATTTGATAGGCTTTGGTAGCGGTATCCCGATTTTTGCACCGACACTTGTCAACAACAGTCAGTTTGGAGAAGTGATCTATCAAATCACTCCTTTCATGGATATGGATTTTAGCCAGGATTTTACGCCGGGCGATATATTGGGTACGCCAACTACCGTCAGGATTGTAGTGGAGCCAGATCTGATCGTGACCGGCCCTGCTCCGATTATGCTCTGCGAAGATTTTGTAACCGGTAACGTAGGTTTTGACGTAGATTACAATATAACTTCTGCGGTGTTGCCGAGTCCTTTCGGATTCATTCGTGCTGTACTGGATTCAGTTGTAATCGAAGACCCTAACCCGAATGGAGGAGCGTGGGTGACGACCATACTGGAAGGTGTTGTCAATCCGGCTTTGATGCCTCCGTATATTATAGACGGAGCGCCGGGGGCTGCGTTCATGGGACAAATTCAAGATGCCATTACGATTGTAATGCCACAGAATTTTTTGATGCCGGTAACTATCCGGTACAAATTTGTCACTTCTGTTCAAACTAATACCACTTCATCAAAAGCCTGCGACGGCCTTCCTTTTGAAGTTTTGGTTATTGTGAATCCAAGTCCGGATGTGGAAATCAACCCGAGTGGCCCGCTCACTGTTTGTGAAGGCAGCCCGATAGCCTTGAATTCTACAATATTAAAAAATGTAACCGGTACGAATATTCGCAGGTGGAAAGTCTTGAATCCGCTTGCCGGTGTGCAGACAAGTTTTTCTGATACGACTACGGCGGCAACAACTTTTAATACAATCATTGATCATAATGTAATTGCTCCCGGAGATACCGCCGGACTATTTATTTGTCTGGAGTTGGCAGACGGAAATGGCTGTCAGGATTTTGACACTATTTTAATCAATATGATTTCCGGGCCAATAGCGGTAGATGATACAATCGAATCATGTGAAACTGCTTTTGGAAACGCTACCGGCGTTTTTAATCTAAATACTGATGGAAAAACAGCGGTAACTGCCGGCGATACCAGCGGTGTTACTGTAAGTTTTCACCTGAATAATACGGACGCGGTTAATAACATGAACCCGCTTCCTTCGCCCTACACCACAGCTACCCGCGATGTTGTAGCGCGTATAACCGACGATACGACAGGTTGTGTAGCTTTTGCCGCCTTGCATTTGCAGGTCAATGGTCAGCCTGATGTACAAAACGACACGCTTACCGTTTGCGAAGATATTTTTGGCGCATCAACCGGCACTTTTGACCTTAACCTTTCTACGGACAAGGTCAAAAAAAGCGCTACGGGTGTCACGGTAACTTACCACGGAACTTTGGCAGGAGCACAAAATGAAAGCGATCTTTTAGCCCAGCCATTTGTTTCGGGTGATTCAATTGTATTTGCGCGTGTGGAAAATGATACGACGGGCTGTTTTAATACTGCGAGCATTACGCTGGTGGTAGATACGCTGCCTTTTGCAACGGACGATACGCTCCGCGCTTGCGAACTGGTACCCGGAGGAATGGCCGCAAATTTTGATCTTACCGATGCTGATGCCGGAATATCAGGCGGCAATGTCGGCGTAAAAGTGACTTATTATGAAATGCAGGCGCAGGCTATGGGTGGCAATGCGGCAGATACTTTGGCCAGTCCACACTTGGATGTGACCACTTTTGTGTACGCAAGGGTGGAAGATTTGACTACCGGCTGCTTTAATTTATCGCGTTTGTACCTGATGGTGGATACAATTCCCGACGCTTTCAAAGATACTTTG
>CALMIT010000031.1 GCA_937864255.1 uncultured Saprospiraceae bacterium | reverse complement strand
GGACACGTAGCGTAGAAATTCCTCGCGGATGCCGCAGTGAAAATCCAGTTCATTTTGCAGGGCGGTATAAGGGCGGTCGTCGTTGAACACGTCGTAATTGTTGATGTCGCCGCGGTGTTCGATGATGTACTGAAACCACTTGTCGCCTTTCAGTACGTGACGTATCACTTCGAGCATGTGGCGCGCTTCCGGATCGGGTCGCCAAAGATAAAACTCCGGCGGCAGTCCTTTCCAGATGCGCAGACTCTGGCGGCGCACTTCTTTGAGTTGGTTGACGATAAGAGACGTGATGGTCATGGCGATGATTTTGATTTATTTTTTAAAAAAATCAACCGCCGAAAAGCGGCTTCACGGCGGAAGAATCCAGCGGCGTTTTTATTTCCGGTTTGAGCGGTTTTTCGGGCTTGGGCGGTTTGCCGAGGGTGTCTTTTTCGAGGCGCGCGCGTTCGATGAGCAGCGAGTCCACAATTTTGGCGGCATTGTCAAGCGCCACCTGGCGACAGGCTTCCATGCGCTGGTTTTCAAATTCGCGCAATTTTTCATCCACGTAACTGCGGATGAGCGCCTCCGGCGCGTGTTTTTCCTCGTGACAGCCGGGAGCAGCGGCGACGCAAAAAAGTATAAAAAGAAAAATTCTACTGCTCATTTTTTATCCGGTTTAGTTGACGCGAAATTTCGTCCAGCCGCACGCGGTACAAAGAATCCACGGCGGCGCGGGTCATGCTGTCCTGATTTTGGATGCAGAAAGAATCCAGCTCCACGCGCAATACTTTCAATTCTTCGCGGTAAATCGAATCCGCCGTGCTGCGCTCGCTGAACGACAATTGCGGCGCTTCCTGCCCGCAGCCCGCCATCAAAAAGAAAATCGCCAGACAAGCCGGCAGCACTGCCCGCACATTTCTCAAAAACAAAAAGCCGGCGAGGCGCGGCGTGTCAGTCTGTGCCGTTTTCATCCAGGTCAATGTTTTTTTTGCGCAATTCAAAATTCCGGCCCAGGTACACGCGGCGCACCATTTCATCGGCGGCGAGTTCTTCCGCCGTGCCCTGTTTCAAAATCTTGCCCTCAAACATCAGGTAAGCGCGGTCGGTGATGGAGAGCGTTTCCTGCACATTGTGGTCGGTGATCAGGATGCCGATATTTTTGAGCCGTAGCTTCGCCACGATAGATTGAATGTCTTCCACAGCGATGGGGTCTATGCCCGCAAAAGGCTCGTCCAGCAGGATGAATTTCGGACTCGTTGCCAGGGCGCGGGCGATTTCCGTGCGGCGGCGCTCGCCACCGGAGAGCGTGTCGCCGCGACTTTTGCGCACTTTATGCAATCCAAATTCATCCAGCAGACTTTCGAGTTTTTCTTTTTGTTCCGCGTTTGGAAGGTCGGTCATTTCCAGCACCGCCCGAATGTTGTCTTCCA
>CALMIT010000030.1 GCA_937864255.1 uncultured Saprospiraceae bacterium | reverse complement strand
AGCGCCGAAAATCGGATTTTGCCAAGCAGGGTTTTTATGAAAAGTTCAGCCCGGAGGGCGTAAAAATAGAAGAGGCAACTTTTGAAAATGACACGCTGAACGGCAAGCGCACCATTTTTTATGAAAACGGCAATGCGCAGTACATTGAAAATTATAATCACGGGCAATTTGAAGGGGCTTATCTGGCGTACTTTGAAAACGGAAAATTGAAGCTGGAAGGCAACTACGAAAATGGCGCGATGAAAGGCGAGTGGAAAGCATATTATGACAACAGCCAGCTAAAAGAAATAGTCAATTTTGAAAATAATGAAGAAAATGGCCCTTTCGTAGAATACCACGAAAATGGGAAATTGAAAGCCGAAGGCAGCTACCTGGAAGGCGACAAAGAGCACGGCGAATTGAAATTGTATGACGAAAACGGCGAACTGATGCGGCGGATGATGTGCGACCGCGGCATTTGCAGCACCGTGTGGCGGCGCGATTCCACAGAAAAAACCGATTGAAAACAAAGCAGAAAATTTTCAAAAATCAACTGAATGAAAAACCAAATACTCCTGTTTCTTTTCCTTTTTGTCGCCAGTTTTTTGAATGCGCAGGTGGGCGGCGACAATGTATATGAATTTGTAAATCTGTCTTCTTCGGCGCGCATTTCGGCGCTTGGCGGCAACCTGATCACCGTGCGCGACGACGATGTAAATCTCGCTTTTGACAATCCGGCAGCCGCCAACCCGGCGATGCACCAAGCGATAGCTTTCAGTCATAATTTTTTCCTGTCAGACATTAATCACGGCTACGCGGCTTACGCGCATTATGCGCCAAAGTGGGATTTGACGCTGCACGGCGGCATCAAATACATCAGCTACGGACAGTTTGATCGCACAGATATTTTTGGCAATACGGACGGCTCGTTCAAAGCAGGCGAGTATGCTTTGGCGCTAGGCGCAGGCAGGCAATTGTACGAGCGACTCGCTGTGGGCGCCAATCTGAAATTTATCAGTTCGCAGCTGGAAAGCTATAATTCTTTTGGGGTGATGGGGGATTTGGCAGGTATGTTTTTGGACACCGCGAGTAACTTTACGGCGACTTTGGTTTTTAAAAATATCGGCGGACAGCTTTCTACTTACCACGACGGACTGCGCGAAAAAGCGCCGTTTGAAATTCAGGCGGGCATTTCAAAACGTCTGAAATATCTGCCTTTCCGCTTTTCCATCATTTTCCACAACCTGCAACGCTGGAACATCCTTTACGACGACCCGAACCAGGAAGATTCAGGCGGTATTTTTGGCGATTTGGGTACGCAGGATAGCGGCAACCCCTGGGTGGATAATCTTTTCCGCCATTTTATTTTTAACGGTGAGTTCCTTTTCGGAAAAAAAGAAAACTTCAGGGTGCGGCTGGGCTACAACCATTTTCGCCACAAAGAAATGACTGTGAATAACTTCAGAAGTCTGGCGGGTTTTTCGTTTGGGGCAGGTATCAGAATCAACCGGTTTCGCCTCGATTACGGTCGCGAAATCTGGC
>CALMIT010000029.1 GCA_937864255.1 uncultured Saprospiraceae bacterium | reverse complement strand
ATGGAAAACTGAGCGAGTCTTTGCATTTCGCAGGCAACCCGGTGCAGGCGGAATGGTACGATGGAAGCGGCGAATTGAACCGACCTGAATTTGTTTTTGAAGATTCAAAAAACAGTTTTGACCGGTACGAATTGCTGCAAAACCGCCCGAATCCTTTTGAGAAATTCACGATAATCGGCTTCAAACTGCCGGAAGCGACAACGGCGCGGCTGAAAATTTTTGACCTTTCCGGCAAGGTGGTAAAAACGCTGGAAGGCAATTTTGAGGCGGGCAACCACGAATTCAGATTGATGAAAAAAGATTTTCCACAGTCGGGAGTTTTCTTTTATCAATTGGAAACGCCTAAATTCACCGCCACAAAAAAATTAATTTTGCTATAAATATTTTGTGTTTCGATAAGCATTCTAAAAACCGATTTATTCCAGATCCCCGGCCTTTCATGCGTCGGGGATTTCTTTTTTTAGGATAAAAATTTTAAACCAAATGCCGAATTGACTATTTTTTACCAACTTTAAAAAAAATTTCAAAACGAAATCCAATTCCGACCAAATGGGTAAAGTCCTGCCATTCAGCCGCTTTTCCGACCTCGATATTCACCTTTTCCGGCAAGGAAAACATTATAAACTGTACGAGAAACTGGGCAGTCACCCGGGAAAAGTGGAGGGGCAGGAAGGCTGTTACTTTGCCGTGTGGGCGCCCAATGCGCTGCGCGTCGCCGTGATTGGTTCATTCAATAAATGGAATGTAAACGCGCACCAACTCACCAAAAAATGGGACGACTCAGGCATCTGGGAAGGCTTTATCCCCGGTGTGAAAAAAGGCGATTTGTACAAATATTTTATCCTCTCGCCCGACGGCCGGCCGCTCCAGAAAGGCGACCCATTCGCCCTGATGTGGGAAACGCCACCAAACACCGCCTCCATCGTCTGGGACCTGGATTATGATTGGCAGGATAAAAACTGGATGCAGTCGCGCGCGAAATGGAATAATGCTTTTGAAAGCCCGATGTCGGTTTATGAAGTGCATCTGGGTTCCTGGAAAAAGAAAAACCTCGGCGAATCGCTCAACTACCGCGAGCTGGCGGTGGAACTGACTGAGTATGTGAAAGATATGGGCTTCACCCACGTGGAGTTTTTGCCTGTGATGGAGCATCCTTATTTTCCTTCCTGGGGCTATCAGGTGACCGGCTATTTCGCGCCAAGCAGCCGCTTCGGCACACCGCAGGATTTTATGTTTTTGATTGACAGTCTGCACCAGGCAGGCATCGGCGTGATACTGGACTGGGTTCCCTCGCACTTTCCGAGCGACGCGCACGGGCTGGCGGATTTTGACGGCACGCACCTGTACGAACACGCCGACCCGCGCAAAGGCTATCACCCCGATTGGAAAAGTTATATTTTCAACTACGGCCGCTACGAAGTGCGCTCTTTTTTGATCAGCAATGCGCTCTTTTGGCTGGATCGCTTTCACGCCGACGGACTGCGGGTGGACGCGGTGGCTTCAATGATTTATCTCGATTATTCGCGCAAGGAAGGTGAGTGGACGCCCAACGAAATGGGCGGCCGTGAAAACCTCGAAGCCATTTCTCTTTTGAAAGAATTTAACGAGATGGCTTATGCCAATTTTCCAGACACCGTGACCATCGCCGAAGAAAGTACCGCCTGGCCAAAAGTGTCGCGACCCACCTACGATGGCGGGCTCGGCTTCGGCCAAAAATGGATGATGGGCTGGATGCACGACACCCTGAAGTATTTTAAAGAAGATCCGATCAATCGAAAATATCACCACGGGGCTATTTCATTTAGTCTGATCTATGCTTTTTCGGAGAATTTTATGCTGCCGCTTTCGCACGACGAAGTGGTGCACCTGAAAGGCTCCCTGCTGCGCCGGATGCCGGGCGACGAAGCGCTCAAATTCGCCAATTTGCGCCTGCTTTTCGGGTATATGTTTACGCACCCGGGTACCAAATTGCTGTTTATGGGCGGCGAATTCGGGCAGTCGGAGGAATGGAGCGAGGAGCGTGGCACGGACTGGGTTTTGCTGAAATTTGATTTTCACAAAGGCATCCAAAATCTGGTCAAAGACCTGAATCAGCTGTACCGCAGCTATCCGGCTTTGTACCAATTTCAATTTACAGAAGAAGGCTTCGAATGGATTGATTTACAAGACTTTGAAAGCAGCATCCTGATTTACCTGCGGAAAGGTAAGGCGGGTGAAAAACCACTTTTGGTGGTGCTGAGCTTCACGCCGGTGTTGCGCGAAAAATACAAAGTGGGCGTGCCAATCAACACAGAATGGAAGGTCATAATGAATACCGACGACAAAAAATACGGCGGCGAGGGCACACTTTGCAAACCTACCAAAGCCAAACGCGAAAAAAAGAAATGGCACAACCAGCCTTACTCCATCGAACTGACGCTACCGCCGCTGGGTATGCTGGTACTGGAACCGGAGAAATAGCTATTCGGTCTTTGGTCTTTGGCTTTTGGTCTTTGGATGTTTCTTGGGCTAAAGTGCTTTGTGGTGGTCGGAGGTAGTTAGATTTTTGGTTGGAGTTTGGGAGACTTTAACCAATGTGGCAGCTTGCAAATGTGTGTGCTTGTGCATAGGCATTAGGAAAGTTTCACTAATTCGCTGTCCCTGTATAGGTTGTTCAAATGTTGTGATTTAATCCTAAATTGACTTCGCTTCTTAATCTTTGGGTTTGTGGAAACGTTCTCCATTTTTATTCCTGGGTCATAGTAGATGTTTCCAATTGCCATTTGTTTTAGGAATAATTGAAAGTCCGTACCTATTCCTAAAATTATTTTGTTTCCATATTTGTACTTTCTTTCGCCTATCGTTTCGGAGAGTGATGGAACGTAACACGCCTGATTATGTTTTCTGTTCCAATGCAAAAGCATAGACGAAAAACTCCACGAAGCGGCTTCATTTCCTGCAAGATCAACTAATGCAATTCGTCCGTTAGAGTTACGGATTTTTCCGCTTTCTTGGTCAAAGCCTATTAGCTGCATTTCAAGATTTGTAGAAGCGTGGCGAACGCCCGCTTTGTGAACTCCCCCAAAATTTATACGGTCTTCTCGTCCTGTTTTATCAGCGTAGCCGTAAGTATGTAAAAATGTTTCTGTTCCTTGCGTTTTGTAAATTCCATCCGTTGGTTCGGGTGTCATTAAAGTTATGACTGAAGAATTGATACGTTCAAAGTTAGTAACTCCGAATTGTTTTACTTCCCAACCCAAAAAGTCAGGTTCAGAATATCCGTTTGGTGTAATTCCTAATTCGGCTTCTAATGTATAACCACCACAATTTGAAGAAACACACGGCAAAATATTTCCGTCTTTATCTAATCGCTTTGATGTAATCCAATCTAACTGATAAAGGTTGGGCGTGCCCCTACGGGTCGGGCTATCGGCTACAAGTCCTCATTTCGCTTCGTTCCACTACGCTTGATTCCGGGCTTTCCGCTTTTATCCCTCACGCAAACCTAACTTCTGAAACGTTCTTCATTATGATATTTCAAAAATTCAACATCAGGTAAAAATCTTGAGGGAAGAATGATTTTTTGATTTTCAAATTTCCCAAAGAAATCGAATGATTGCTGTCCTTTTTGTTTTAAAATATACGGTGAAATTTTGACTGTGTATTCAGGTGTAATTGTCATATAGCCTGCTTCAAATGCTCTATCGTGAAGTGCATTTATTGCAATTCCGTTTCTTGGATTTAATCTATTTTTCTCATCAATTCCCCACGGACGAATATGTCCCGCAATCAAAAATTCTGTCTGATTTATTCCTGTAATACAACAAGTATTGTTGTATGCCGCCAAAATTGAACTCCTGAAAAAGGATTGATTAACTCTGACCTTTACTATTTGTTCTCTTACCTTACCCTCTTTTGGCAAATCTTCTTCTGGAATATGATTTAATTGTTCAACAGTTGTATGTTCAACTTTGGCTAATAGTTTTTCACTTTCATAGGGGAGAATATCCCAATGATTAAAAAACTCATTCCAAATTTCGTTGTCCAATTTGCTTGCATTGGGAGCCCCTTTTATTCCTCTTGCTTTCAGGCTTGGGTCAAGGCTTGCGAAGTTTACCAATTTTAAAGCGACTGAACTTGGGGTACGATTTATTAGGTTAGAAAGATTGATTACTTCAGGATTTAAACGATGCAAACGACCGAACGGCAACTTGCAATACAAGTTAATTGCCAATATCAATTCATCTCTCGTCCATAGTCGTTGACCTTGTTTCATACTTCATTTTCATTGTCAAATTCTAAGATGAACTCAAAGCTACACGTTTCTGAAAGGCACCTATGTTGTTGAGAAGTCTCAGAATCACTAATTATTTCGGTTCGGTTTCCACATTTTGGGCAAGTGGTTGGCTGGTCCGAACTTAAAAATATTTCTAATTCTTCCATTATGCAGCTCGTTTTAATGTGTTAGGGATTGAAGCGGAAATCTTTTTTGTCCTACAGGGCAAAAAGATTGCAGCGAAAAGCCCGCACCGAAGGGGAACGCCCAAATAAAAATTAAAAAATAATGTTCCCTGTGTTTCATCCAAAAAACCGTGTTTTCTTCCCAATGCGTTTTTCTTTGAAACGCCCGCTATTGAAAACGGCTGACACGGAAAACCTGCCAATAATACATCGTGGTCGGGAATTGCTTTTTCGTTAATTTTTGTAATGTCGCCAAACGGAACTTGCCAAAATTGGCTTCATAAGTTTTCTTTGCAAAGTTGTCCCACTCGCTTGTGAAAACGCATTTGCCGCCTAAGTTTTGGTATGCCAATCTTATCCCTCCAATACCTGCAAAAAGATCAATAAATTTGAACTTAGGATTTGCTTTTGGCGGAAAAGGAACGTCAAATTTTAGTGGGATGTATAGCTGTTCAGGTTCTTCAGCAATAGATAAAATTTCCTCCTTTAAATATTCTTTTGCAGACGGCTTGAAATATTGAGAAACCCCATTTTTATGGTTCTGCCAATAATGTGTCAGGTGGGCAAAGCCGTCATTTAAGTGCTTGTCCACATTGATTTTGAGCTTCTCTTTTATGTTGCTGTAAGTCGCCATCCGCTATATTAAGTTTTCTTCAATTTTATCTATGCAAGATGCTAAATTTTTTCGTACTTCTTTGCTCCAAAACCGTAAAACTTTCCACCCTGTTTTAAGAAGCTCTTCGTTCACCTGTTTGTCCCGCTTCATATTACCCTCAATCTTCATCCACCAAAAATCACGGTTTGTCTGGATGCGGTGTTTTTCGGTCTGCCAATCCTTCCCGTGAAAGTATTCACTGTCAACAAAAATGGCAAGTTTGTGTCGCTTGAAAGTCAGGTCTGGTTTGCCAAAAACAGTTTTGTCGTTCTTGCGGTAGCGGTGTCCACGCTGCCAAAGAGTTTTCGCCAAAAGAACTTCGTCCTTTGTCGCTTTGCTCCTTATAGCTTGCATATTTTTCCGTCTTTGTTCTTTCGTCAAAATATCCATTTCGCAAAGTTAATCAAATGGTTGAGGTGCGTTGGCAAAATTGCCGCAATGTGGTTGGGTTGTCTATGTTTTTTCAGTCAGCCCAATAATAGCACCGTCGCTCGTCAGAAGTTGCAGCTAACTACCAGATTAACGCAATTTATGATCTTTATACTTTATCTGTAACCTCCCCACCTTTCCCCCAAACAGCCAACACCGAACACCAAGTTCCGAATCTCCAATGCTATTTTTTCTTCTTTTTTGGCTTTGGCATCGGCAATTCATTAACCGAAATCCTGACCAATTCGCTCAGCCATTTGCTGTCTTCGATTTTGTCTTCGATGAGGAAGCTTGGTTTTGCGCCCGGGTATGGCGGCGCTTCCGTTACCTCGCCGATGAATTCCCGTCCGGCGTTTGTCGGTTTGATGAATAATTTATTGTCGCAGATCAATCCGAAAATTTTTTCATCGGCGTATATTCCGTACTCTCCAAACATCTTTTTAGCCCTTATTTCCCCGGCATTTTCTATTTGCCCAACGACGTAATCAACAAATTTCTGCTCAGAAGCCATTGTTTTATTTTTTTGGTTTACAGATTCTTATCTCGTCAGCCACCCTGCCGAAGCTGTGCGTGCTATCTGAATGCGTTATAAAAATCGCGATTATCGGTCTCGTATTTTAATAATTCATCTGTTTTCATGCCGAGCAGGGCGGCAGATTTGGCGGCATAATCATTCGGATATGTACGCTTAAAAAACTGAATGACTTTGTCCCGGGTGTTTGGGTGACTAAAGTCTTTTTGCAGAAAAGCCAGGCTGCGGTTTTTTTCTTTTTCAGACACGCTGCGCCACGAATTGTACAGATAAAAATAATGCAGCGCCACGCGCAGGCAAATTTCGTCCAACTCCTCCGCAGTCATTATAAATGAAGCCGCCGGTTGAAACTTTTCTTTTACAATTTCAAAATTTTTGCCGAGCGTATCTTTTGTTTCTTCGATGGATTGGCCCGGCAGGGGCAGTTCAAGGTCCAATGCTGTCAATCGAAGTCCGTGCGGCATCTCGATTAATTCCACCTTTATTTTTTCAAAATAAAAAGTCACGGCTTTAAATTTTTCATTGGTCAATTTGAATCCAGCCAGTTGTTTATAGCGGCGCGATAGGAGCTGAGCGTCTCATCAAACCACTGTTTGTTTTGCTTACTTGTGCGCGCAGGCGGATTGAATGCCAGCACTTCCTGCAACTTGCTCATGTCCGGACGAAACAGGGCAGCGCTGTATTTAAATTGTCCGTCCAAAACACAGCACAGAGCTTCAATATTTACGTAGCCCAGCGTGAGGCTGGCGGGGTCTTTCAGCGATTTTTGCACTTCGGGAACTAACACTGCGAGGCTATTTTTGATTGGCTGGATGAAGCTGTCGGGATGTTCGATTTTATTGCCGTCCAAAAACGCAATATATATCGCTGAGTTCTTTTTGATTCAAAATGCTTATCAACTCAGTTTCCCAATTTTCGTAAGATTTTATTTTCGCCAAAGCTGCCGCGCGCAGCCGCTCATCCTGTTCCCGGTGCGTATAACTCAGCAGCCCGCGTATCGTCGGCTCCTGGTAGTTGTTGATGTTGCGCATGGAAGTATTAAAAGCCCAATCACCGCCGTCGCTCTCTTTTATGGCTTTCATGCTTTGCTTCATACTGATTATTTTGGGTATGGCAATGAGTACCAACCCAATCGTACAGCCAATTATTAAAGGAATTTTGTAGAGATTGGGAGACAGCGTCTCGCGCCACCCGGGACTTAGCAAAATGGCGTAAGGCACGAGCATCAATAAAGGCAGCCAGATGCCGCCATAATAAATCGGTAAATTCAACCAACCCATGGGACCCGTCACCGGCGTGGCAGAACTAAAATCTGCTTTAATAGACGTGCAAAAAACGACGCCCGCCACCAGACCCAACCAAAGTACAGCCACCGCACTATTTCGCAAAAGCAGGGAATCGGAAATCCAGTTAAAAGCGCCCTTTGATGCGAGGCTTATCGTAAGCAGTAAACTCGAAATGATGTATGCCGCTATCAAAACAAAAGCAAGCATACCCCAGCCGACGAGCCGCTCACCCGTGGCGGTAACTTTTGTGAGATTGAAAATGATTAGGGCGAAATAAACCAGGGCTGTCAGCCCAAAGAATAGATTTCCGAACATTTGCTTGTGGTTTGGCTAATTGATTGGATGCATTGTTCCAGCCAGCCTTCTTTTTTATTCATTTTTTCTTATAAATAATTCAGGTCGCCTCTCCACCAATGGTTTCGTATCTGCACTTGTAAAATCTTCTTTCCCGAATCCGCAAGCAACACAATATCTTGCTTTCTTTGTCCGCAATGGCTTTTTGCAATTTGGACAATCTTCTCCGTATTCATCTATCACATGATGCCAAATCGCATTAGGATTTGTCTCTTCAAACCCCGTTATCAATCGGTACATGTCAATGAAATATCTCAATCTTTCGTATGGTTTTGGAATCTCTCCAAGCCATTCATAATTTTCGATATTTCTATTCTTTCTTTGTTCTTCAACTAATTTCTTTCCTCCTTTGATTGCTTCTCTGCATAGTCGAAATTCTTCTTTATCCAACATTGGAATTTCCATTTGACATCGCCAACACCACTTTATTTCCATTTCTTATTCGTAAAATTTACCAGCGAATAAAAGGAGAGCAAAATCTTTCCAATTCGCTTTTTGGTTTATTGAATCGCTATCTTCCCCAAAAGCTATCATCGAATCTAAAAAATCTGGGATAGAATTATTTTCCCAACCGTTTTTTCTTTGTCCATAAGGCGAACTTGGATTTGATTTCTCTTTTTCATCTTCGTCGATTTTATCATCTCTTAATTTTCTTGCGAATTCGATGAAATCTTCTTTCGTTTCTATCTTTTCCACCATTTCGTGTAACTCCATTTTTTTCTTTTTTCTTGGTTGGCTGGAACTACTATTTTTCTCGAGTTGCTTATTTGAATTTCGGGTTGGAGATCCAAAATTCGGCTCATAGCTTCTCCTATTATTTCAATATTTCGCTCAACCGCCCGTCTTGTTTTTACATCCTTTTCAAATTCAAGAAAATTTCTCGGCTGAGGAAGGAATTCATTGATTTCGGCGATTGCTTTTTCAATATCTTCAAGCCACACTTTGATTTCGTCTTGCATAAACGAGTATTTTTTTCTGATTGACCAGATTTTCAAAGGTCTTGTTTGTTAGCGCTTTTTGTTCCAGCAAATCTACTTTTCGCTTAAAAAGTTTTTCCAGTTCAAATTTCAAATCAAAGTAATTCTCGGCATATTCTATCGGGTCATTCGACTGTATCGAAACAATGAAATCAATATCACTTCGGGCACTAAATTTTTTAGTTAGAATTGAACCAAATACATAAAGTTCATCCACCTTGAAAGCAGAACAAACTTTATTTAACTCTTCCCTGTATTTATCTATTAATTCCATTGCATCAAAGTTTTTACCTGAATGTTATCCCACTTTGTAAATCTATCTCCAAATTTCATCATAATCTTTCAATGAAAAAAACACTTTTAAAAAAACAAAAGGCGGTTGCCCGAAGAGCAGCCGCCTTGTTTTTGCATCAAAACATTTATCAGTGATGCTCTTCCTGCAATTCTGCCTGATGCTCGGCGATTAGTTTTTGCTGAATGTCGGCCGGCACCTGTGCGTATTCAATAAATTTTCTGGAAAATTTGGCGCGGCCCTGAGTCAGCGAGCGCAGGGTAGAAGAGTATTGATACAATTCTGCCAGCGGCACGCGGGCGGTGATTTTCTGGTAATGTCCTTCGGCGCCCATGCCCATGATGATGGCGCGGCGGGTTTGCCAATCGCCCATCACGTCGCCCACCCCATCCGCGGGACCCAAAAA
>CALMIT010000028.1 GCA_937864255.1 uncultured Saprospiraceae bacterium | reverse complement strand
CTGCTGCTGCTTGGCGCCGAGGGTACAGGCGGTCTGCCGATGGCGCTCGGAATGGCACAATTGTTATTGTGCGATAAATTAGAAAACGACGACGCCTGTGGTGAATGTGCCCATTGCGCAAAAGTGAGTAAGCTCATCCACCCGGATTTGCACTTTACTTTTCCGACGACAGGTAGTAAGGCGATTAGTGAAGAATTTATGCCTCAATGGCGAATAGCGCTGGCAGAAAATCCTTATCTGAATGTTTTTGAGTGGTTGCAAAAAATAGGCGGCGAAGGCAAGCAAGGCAATATCACCGCAGCAGAATGCAATCAGGTAATCAAAAAACTGAGCCTGAAAACATTTGAAGGAAAATACAAAATACAAATCATCTGGTTGCCGGAGTATTTGGGGAAAGAAGGCAATCGCCTGCTGAAAATGATAGAAGAGCCGCCTGAAAAAACGGTGTTTATTTTGGTAGCCGAAGACCCGGAAGCCATTCTGAATACTATTCTTTCCAGGTGTCAGTTGATAAAATTAAACAAACTTTCGGACGCAGACGTCACGAATGCACTTTTGAAAAAAAACGATTTGTCTGACGACAAAGCTCGCTCCATCGCGTATCTTGCCGACGGCGATTTTAATGAAGCGCTTCAAATCCTGGACGTGTCAAAAAACGCGGAGCAGGAAAACCGCAGCGAGTTGTTTTTGGATTGGCTGCGAAAGTGCTATAAAGGAGACGGCGTAGCGATAGCAAAATGGGTAGAGCAATTTGCTTCGGCGGGTCGCGAAAATCAAAAATATTTTCTTCGCTACGGGCTGCATTTTATGCGGGAATATCTTGACTTGAAAATGCTGGGAAAAGAACAGGTACGCCTGATGAATGAAGAATTTAATACGGCGAAAAGAATGTTGCAGGTACTGGAATTTGAACAGGTAGAGAAAATAAATAAGCTTTTTTCCGACTGTGCTTACTTTGTAGAGCGAAATGCCAATCCGAAAATTTTATTTTTGGATGCATCCATTCAATTGCATCGAATTTTGAAACAAAGTGCATAGCGGATTTTTAAAAATATTTCAGGAATAATAAAACAGCAAAATAAAATGGCTTGTGCCGGATGTACTGTATGTGGAACGGGTGACGGAAAACCCAAGGGCTGCCAAGGCGGGGGTTGTGGGGGGGGCGGTTGTAACCGCCTCAATACTTACGATTGGATTTCCGTAGCCGAGCTTGACGATTTCGATCCTTTTGAAATTGTAGAAGTTACTTTTAAAAACGGTTCTCGGAAAGATTTTTTTAAAAATCCGCCTGCTACCCGCGCTTCTACGGGCGACGTCGTAATCGTAGAAACCAGCGGCGGATACGACGTGGGCAAGGTTTCTCTTTCGGGCGAATTGGTAAGGTTGCAAATGAAAAAAAAGCGGGTGCGCGAGGACAATATGTTTCTCTCGGTGCTTCGCAAAGCCAATGAGCGCGACCTTGAAAAACTGGACGAAATGCGCTCCAAAGAAACTGAAACCATGATTCGCGCCAGAGTCATTGCGCGAACGCTCGATCTTGAAATGAAAGTAGGCGACGTAGAATTTCAGGGCGACGGACGAAAAGCAACTTTTTATTATACAGCCGACGGACGCGTAGATTTCAGAGAATTGATACGGCACTATGCCCGCGAGTTTAAAGTAAAAATAGAAATGCGTCAAATCGGCGCCCGACAGGAATCTGCCAAAATAGGCGGAATAGGCAGTTGTGGGCGGGAACTCTGCTGCTCTACCTGGCTCTCTGATTTCAAATCCGTGACCACTTCAGCCGCCCGTTATCAAAATCTTGCTATCAACCAGGCAAAATTATCCGGCCAGTGCGGACGGCTCAAATGCTGTTTGAATTATGAGTTGGATACTTATATGGAAGCATTTAGTGCTTTTCCTCAAAATGCAGACAGGCTCCATACACTCGTCGGCACGGCAATTTTGCTAAAAACAGATATTTTTAAAAAAGTGATGTACTACAGTTACGAAGGCGAGGCGGGCAAAGGCAAAACTTATATGCTGGAGCCAAAAGAAGTTAAAAAAATCCTGGAGCTGAATGCCCGTAAAGAGCGGCCGGCAGACCTGAAAGGTATAGGAATCGTGGAAGAACTTGCTGTGGTTGAAAAGCTGGATTTTGAAGATGTAACCGGCGAAATTGAGTTGCCTGAAGAAAAAAGAAAAAAGAAAAAGAAAAAAAGAGGCCGCGGAAACAGACCGCAAAACAGAAACCATGGCGGAAAAAAAGAGTAATAAACTTAAAAAAGGCTGGGGCATTTTTAGATGAATGTCTTTCAGTTTTAAGCCTGAATGATTTTTCAGCAAAACGCTAATCTGCACTTTATGAAATATGACGTATGTGTAATCGGCTCGGGACCCGGCGGATATGTGGCAGCCATCAGATGCGCGCAACTGGGTATGAAAACAGCCATTATTGAAAAATACGCCTCGCTCGGAGGCACCTGCCTGAATGTAGGCTGCATACCTTCCAAAGCCCTGCTTGATTCATCCGAGCATTTTCACAATGCAAAAGAAAAATTTACTGAACACGGGATCGAGCTAAAAAACCTGAAAGTAAACCTGCCGCAAATGATCCGACGAAAAAACGAGGTTGTAGAGCAGACCGTGGGAGGGATTAATTTTTTGATGAAAAAAAATAAAATTGACGTCTTCACCGGACACGCTTCGTTTATCAACAAAAACCAGGTAAAAATTACCCGCGCGGACAATTCCACAGAAACTCTGGAAGCGGAGAAAATCATTATCGCGACAGGATCAAAGCCCATTACACCCGCCATTTTCAATTATGATAAAAAAAGAGTCATTACCTCCACGGAGGCGCTGAACATACAGGAAGTTCCGAAGAAAATGGTCATTATCGGCGGCGGAGTAATTGGATTGGAACTCGGATCAGTATTTGCCCGGCTCGGTACTCAAATAGATGTGGTGGAGTTTTTAGACCGGATTATCGCCGGGTTTGATGGCGATTGCAGCAAAGAATTGACGCGATCGCTCAAAAAATTGGGCATGAATTTTCACCTGAAACATAAAGTAAACAAAGTCACCGCCGACAAAAAAGGTGTAAAAGTAGAAGTGCAGAAAAATGGTAGCGAAGATACTTTTGCACTTGATGCAGATTATTGTCTGGTAGCCATCGGTCGTCGCCCTTACACCGAAAATTTAGGATTGGAAAACGCAGGCGTTCAATTAGACGAAAAAGGCAGAATCCACGTAGATGAGCATCTGCAAACCAGCACAGAAGGAATTTATGCGATAGGCGACGTGGTGCGGGGAGCCATGTTGGCGCACAAAGCGGAGGAAGAAGGCGTATTCGTTGCCGAAACAATCGCCGGACAAAAACCGCATATTGATTACAATCTCATCCCGGGCGTGGTTTATACATGGCCGGAAGTAGCTTCCGTCGGTCAAACAGAAGAGCAACTGAAAGAAGCAGGCATTCCGATAAAAATTGGAAAATTTCCATTCAAAGCACTCGGACGTGCACGTGCCAGCACCAACACCGACGGCATGATAAAAGTAATTGCGCACAAAGAAACAGATGAAATTTTGGGTGTACACATGGTCGGGCCGAGAGCCGCCGACATGATAGCCGAAGCCGTTGCATTGATGGAATTTCGCGCCTCGGCAGAAGACGCCGCACGCATGAGCCATGCACACCCTACTTTTACCGAAGCATTTAAAGAGGCTGCACTAGCCGCTACCGATAACCGTGCGCTCCATATTTAAAAAATCCTTTTTTTAAAAAAGCTGCCTCTTTAGATGAACTCAATAAAATTTTTTAAAGAAAGTCTCAAAAACATCAGAACCATCGGCACACTTACCCGGAGTTCGAAGTTTTTGTGTCAAAAGATGATAAGTTTTATTGATTTTTCGAAAGCGCGGCTGATTGTGGAACTGGGTGCGGGAGATGGCGTCATCACGCAGTATATTTTAAAAGAAATGCACCCCGATGCGCGCCTGATGTCTTTTGAGGTAAATGAAAAATTTTGCAAAGTGCTGCGCAAAATTTATGACCCCAGATTGATCATAGTGGAAGATTCGGCAGAAAATCTGAAAGCTCACCTCGAAAAAAATAATTTTCAAAAAATAGATTTTGTCATTTCCGCCCTTCCTATTGTCGTTTTGCCCGAAGAAACCGGCATAAACATTATCAACAGGTGTAAGGAAAATCTCGCGGAAGGCGGGCTTTACATCCAAGTGAATTATTCGCTTTTTGCCAAAAATCTTTATGAAGATATTTTTGGAAATGTGGATTTGAATTTTGAGCCCCGCAACGTGCCCCCGGCTTTTGTCTTCGTAAGCCAAAAAAGAAACCAGACCTGAAATCTCTAAATTTTGCCCTGGTTTCTTTTTTGCACAAACTAAAAGATGATTAACAAAAACGGTCGTAAGCCATTTTCAAATTGGCCGCAATGATGTCAGCCGACCTGCCTTCTATGTGGTGGCGCTCAAGAAAATGAACCAAGCTCCCATCTTTAAACAATGCAATAGAAGGCGAAGAAGGCGGATACGGGAGCAAGTATTCTCTTGCTTTTGTCGTGGCGTCTTTATCTACGCCCGCAAAAACAGTGACGAGCTTGTCCGGAGATTTTTCATTTTCTAGAGAACGCTTCGCGCCCGGGCGAGCATTGGCAGCCGCACAGCCGCACACAGAATTTACAACCAATAAGACAGTTCCTTCTTTTTGAGACAAAACTTTGTCCACTTCTTCCGCCGAGTTTAAGGCTTCAAAACCGTATTGTGTCAAATCTTTAGCCATCGGCTCAGTTAGTTCTACTGGATACATATTCGAGTAAGTTTTTATTTTGAAATACTTCCTGACAAACCTGCCGGATTCCACAAAGTTTTATCAAACCGGAAATTCTGGCTGCAAAAATACGCATTGATCTCACAACAATACCAACGGTATTTAAGCCTGAACCAATCATCATACTTTTTGTTTTAAAATATAAAAATCAAGTTTTTCGATGTTATATTTTTATTTTTATAAATTCTATTTTATTTTAGACTTAAAATCTAATTTTCAATACTTAATAAATAAAAAATATAATTCATATAATTTAAAAACAGCTTACAGTAAAACAAAAAAATAAAACTATTTGTTTTTATAAACAAAAATGTTCAAATTTGTGAAACAAAAATTTTGAATATGGATCTCGAAGTTCTGGTCAGTAAAAAAGGTACCAAAGTAGTTACCGCGACCAACCTCTACCAAGTGTTACAACTTCCCAAATCACAATATCTGCCGACAGTGCGCAGGTGGTTCAAAGAAGTGTATGAATTTAAAGACGGCATTCGCCTTCCGCTTCATCTACAGGATTATGCCAAAAGGCACACGGAAAATGGCGTAGTGGACGATTATTATATTTCGGTGGAATTGGCCAAACTGATCACATTAAACTCTACGAGCAAGGTAAAACGTAAATATGCAAACCGCCTTCTTTCACTCGAAGACAAGGTGGAAAATGCAGAACTTCTTACAAAAGAACAAGTGGTCGCCGTTCTGGAACTCGCAAAAGTGATGGGGCTGATTTCGTGCCAGCAGGCTTCCGAAAAAGAGCACTACCGCCGATTTGAAAAAGAAACGGGCGCGCCTTCAACATGGTGGGGACATCGGGCAGATGTTTTAGGATATTCTACTTCCAAAATAAAAGCCTCGCTTCAGGAAAAAGGCAAACAGCCGAAAGGTAAATCACAACGCGAGCTTTTATTTCAAATAGATAAATATGAAACTATAAGAGCCGGAGTAATTGACTTGTTCCTGGCTTTGGGAAAAACAGAAACATACGCCAGAAACCTGGGCGATCTTGCCAAAGTTTTCGCTAAAGAACTGGGTATTGAAATCTGGGATGACAGCAAGGCGCCGGTCGCTTTTACGTCAAATTTGAATCAGGAGCTGATTCATGAAATACACAACATGCATAAAGGTGAGCTGCTGAGTTTGTGGTAATCAGGAAATATTCTATTGCCCTGTAGTTTCTTCCGCAACTTGATTGAGTTTTTCAATAATTGCTATGGCAGCTTCTGCAATTTTGGTACCCGGGCCAAAAATCCCCGACACCCCGTTTTGATACAAAAAATCATAATCTTGTTGCGGTATCACACCGCCCACTACTACCAAAATATCCGGCCTTCCTATTTTTTGCAATTCCTTGATAGTTTCGGGTACCAGCGTCTTGTGTCCGGCTGCCAGCGAAGATATGCCAATAACATGCACGTCATTTTCCGCCGCTTGGCGGGCAGCCTCTGCCGGCGTTTGAAAAAGCGGGCCAATGTCTACGTCAAAACCTATATCGGCAAAACTTGAGGCAATTATTTTAGCGCCCCGGTCGTGTCCGTCCTGACCAAGTTTGGCTACCATAATACGGGGCCTTCGCCCCTCTTCTCTTGCAAATTTTTCCGAAAGCATCCGCGCTTTTAAAAAAGCCTCATTCGATTTAATTTCTCCCGAATAAATTCCGGAAATAGCTTTGGTGTTGGCAACATACCTGCCGAAAGCACGCTCCAGTATAGATGAAATTTCGCCGAGAGTAGCCCGCTCTTTGGCAGCTTTAATAGCCGCTTCCAGTAGATTCCCGCTTCCTGATTTGGCAACATCCAACAGGTTGTCCAAAGCAGCAATTACTTTTTCTTCACTCCTGTTTTTGCGCAACATCTTTAATTTTTCAACCTGCGCCTCCCTCACTTTTGTATTGTCTATTTCAAGAATATCAAATGCGACTTCGTCCGCCGAGTCAAAAAGATTTACGCCGATGATTTTATCTTCTTCGCTATCAATTCTGGCTTGTTTTCTGGCGGCGGCTTCTTCTATCCGCATTTTAGGAATACCTTGTTCTATTGCTTTGGCCATCCCTCCGGCTTTTTCCACTTCTTCTATCAATTGCCAGGCTCTTTCGGCTATTTTGGCAGTGAGATATTCGACGTAAAAAGAACCCGCCCAAGGATCTATCGCCTTACAAATTTCTGTTTCTTTTTGAATAAAAATCTGTGTATCGCGGGCGATCTTGGCAGAAAAATCAGTAGGCAGTGCGATGGCTTCGTCAAAAGAATTGGTATGTAATGATTGTGTTCCGCCAAAAATTGCAGCCATTGCTTCGATACAGGTACGGGCTACATTGTTAAAAGGATCTTGCTCTGTAAGACTCCAACCCGAAGTTTGGCAATGCGTACGCAGCGCCAGCGATTTCGGGTCTTTGGGATTAAATTCATTTATGATTTTTGACCATATCAGTCGGCCGGCCCGCAGTTTTGCAATTTCCATAAAATGATTCATTCCAATGGCCCAGAAAAATGAAAGTCGCGGAGCAAATTCATCAATATCCAGACCTGCGTTTAAGCCCGCCCGAACATACTCCAACCCGTCGGCAAGCGTATAAGCCAGCTCGATATCTGCGGGTGCGCCCGCTTCGTGCATATGATAGCCACTGATGCTGATGCTATTGAATTTTGGCATGTACTGCGCCGTAAAAGCAAAAATATCGGCAATGATTTTCATAGAAGGCTCGGGTGGATAAATGTAAGTATTACGCACCATGAATTCCTTCAAAATGTCGTTTTGTATCGTACCGCTCAAATCTTTCATATCAACCCCCTGCTCCTGAGCAGCTACTATAAAAAAAGCCATTACCGGTATGACTGCCCCGTTCATGGTCATAGACACAGACATCTGATCCAGCGGAATGCCATCAAATAAAATTTTCATATCCTCCACACTGTCAATCGCAACGCCCGCTTTACCTACGTCTCCGATTACGCGCTCATTATCAGAATCATAGCCCCGGTGTGTGGCGAGGTCAAAAGCCACCGACAAACCTTTCTGCCCCTGAGCCAGGTTTCTTCTGTAAAATGCATTACTCTCTTCGGCTGTTGAAAATCCTGCATATTGGCGGATGGTCCACGGGCGGATGGTGTACATACTGGCGTACGGACCTCTCAAAAATGGCGGAATGCCGGACACAAAACCCGTGTGAGGCAAATTTTCAAAAGTCTGTCCGTCAATATGCTGCGGCACCAGGATATGCTCCGGCGTACTCCACACACTGGCAGGCTTTTCGGTTTTTTGCTTTTTGAAAATATTTTTTTGAACAGCAATTTTTGAAAAGGCCGGTTTCATAAAAATGATTTTAATGACTGACAAAAATAGCTGTTTTCATTTAAACGACCGGGGCGCTTTCGTACGAAAACGCCCCGGTGTGTCTATATTCTATTTTTAAAATTTTTTCTAATTCCTGCCGTGGCAATGTTTGTATTTTTTGCCGCTGCCGCAGGGACAGAGATCATTGCGACCTACTTTCTCTTCGTTCCTTACGACCGTTTGAGGTTTTGCAGGGCCGCGGCTTACTGATTCGGCGGCTCTTTTGGCTGCGTCTTCCTGGGCAGATTTGTTGGTTTGCATTTTGCTCAAATCTGTTTTTTGTTGGCGGGCTTCTCTGACATTACCGCCTTCCTGTACCAGCAAAGAGCCTTTTGAAAGGTAAGAAGTAACCGCCGAGTTGATTTCAAAAATCAGGTTTTCAAAAAGGTTATATGCCTCCATTTTGTAGATCACGAGCGGATCTTTTTGTTCGAAAGATGCTGCTTGCACCGAGTCTTTCAACTCGTCCATACTGCGCAGGTGTTCTTTCCATTTTTCATCTATAATGGCAAGTGTGACCGCTTTTTCAATATCACTTTTTACAGATTTTCCTTTGGATTTTACTGCGCGCTCCAATTCGGCAGAAATAGGCAGCGCCCTTGAACCGCCATCTGAAAACGGAACTAAAATGCGTTTGTAACGGTGTCCTTCATTTTCGTAAACCTGCTGGATCGTCGGGAGCAAATATGCCGACACCTGCTCCATTTTTCTACGGTATTGCTCAACAAATTGCTCTTGAAACAACTCAACAACATCATTCGCCGGCGCTTCTTTAAAAAAGGCCTTATCCATTTCTACTTCAAAACCGAGGCTGGCAAGCACATCTCTTTTGAACGATTCGTAATCGCCGCCCGAGCGGTGTTCCATGACAATATTTTCCGTAAGGGAGTCAAACATCGTGTTAAGATCAATGGCAAGCCGATCTCCCGAAAGCGCGTTTTTTCTCTTTTTATAAATTGCTTCGCGCTGTATATTCATTACGTCATCATACTCAAGCAATCTTTTTCTGATCCCGAAATTGTTTTCTTCTACTTTTTTTTGCGCCCTTTCAATGGATTTGGTCACCATCGAATGCTGTATGACCTCGCCCTCTTTATGCCCCATCCTGTCCATCAAAGAAGCGATACGCTCCGATTGAAACAAACGCATCAAATTGTCTTCCAGTGAAACATAGAATTGAGAACTTCCCGGGTCACCCTGACGTCCCGAACGACCG
>CALMIT010000027.1 GCA_937864255.1 uncultured Saprospiraceae bacterium | reverse complement strand
AAATCTGAACCGCGCACCAATGGGTGGTGTCGGGTTCGCCCAGGCCGAGTACCTGCCGGAAATTTTAAAACATAGTAACAGGAATTGTCGCCCGTTGAAAAATTAAAACTGAAAGCCTGTCTGAAATCAGCAGATGAGAAACGCGTATCCAGCAAGACCGGCGTGCTGTCCAGGTCTGCCAGCGCCTGAAAATTCGCCGTCGCGGGGATTTCGCAGGATTGAAAACCCGGCGGTGAAAAATCAACCGAACGAACATGGCAGGGAGTCTGAGCGAAAGAAAAAACGACGCCGGCGATCACACAAAAGCAGACCGCAAAGAGGCGGCCGGAGAGTAAAAATACTTTCATAAAGCTTGATTAAAAAAAAATTGGCGGCGGAGGAACTTCCGGGAAGGGAAGAAAAAATTTCGGCGATAAAGGTAAAAAATGAATCTTACTATTTGCTGTTTCTTGTTTGATTTTTAAACCGCAAAACCTGGCATTTTCAAATATCCGTTCGTGCAAAATTTCCGATTTTCGTAACTCAAATTGCATCGCGGCGTTAAGGTATTATATCAAATTTTGGTTATTTGTAAAGTTTAATAAAAAAAACATATCTTTCGGCGCTCGTTCTGGTGAGAGCCTCCGAAACACAGTACTCAAAGCTCTGGAACAAATAAAAAACCACAATCCCGATAATTTATGAAATTGAAAAATTTACTCCTTTCTCTTGTGATTACCTCAGGCGCCCTATTCAGCCTGCAATCGCAAGACCTGCACTTTTCCATGTGGGATATGTCGCCGCTTACTACCAATCCCGCCTTCACGGGCGCTTTTTCGGGAACATTTCGCGTCGGCGGAATTTATCGCGATCAATGGCGCAGTATTATCGGCGGCGATGCTTTTCGTACGCCTTCCATTTATGTAGATGCCCCCATCCTGCGCGGATTCAGAAAAAATGACTGGATAGGCGTGGGCGCAGGTTTGTTTAGTGATAAAGCAGGTTCTGTAGAACTTGGTTATTCGGGTTTTATGGGTTCTGCCACCTACCATCTTGCCCTGAATAAAAAAGGGACGACGGTATTGACTTTAGGCGCGCAGTTTGGCAAAAAGAATAGAAATTGGAATCCCGATCCAAAAGTTGCACAATTTGGAGATGGGCTGGAAAGCGGTACGACGAGTAACGATGTTCTTGCTACCGGATCGGATAAGGCAGATTACAACGATTGGGCTACGGGTCTTTTATTCAAATCCAACCTCAATAAAACGATGGATTTGACGCTCGGCTTTGCAATAAATCACCTGACCCGGCCGAGAGAATTTTCATTCGGAACAAGCGGCGGCGATGCTTTGAGAAGACCTATGCTCACGACGCTCCACGGCCAATTTAATATTGGCTTGACGCCAAAATGGGTGCTGACGCCCCAGTTTTTCTATCAAACCACGGCCGGCGCGCAGGAAATTGCGCTGCAAAGCTGGCTGGGTTACAAATGGAACCAGGATTATAATTTCAGAGGCGGACTCGGTTATCGCCTCGGCGACGCCGTTGAAGTTTTGCTCGGGGTGGATTACAAAGATTTGCGCGTGACGGCTGCTTATGACGTCAATATTTCCCCGCTCAACGAAGTGAGCAACTATCAGGGCGGTTTCGAAATTGCAGCCTGGTATATCGTCAAGATTTTCAAAAAACCTGATGTCAAACCTGCCATCCTTTGCCCGAAATTGTAAGAAAACTTTTCAAACTCTTTTTTGGTAAAAGGAAAACCGGTCAATTCAAATTTTTAAAAAAATGAAAAATTTACTCATCATAGGAATTTGTCTGGCAGCCCAAACAATGCTGCTTGCCCAGCCAATTTCCAAATCTACCTACGGCACTATGATTGCTGCCGCCGAAGAAAGCCTGAACAAAAAAGATTATTACAGCGCACTGGATTGGTACGAAAAGGCTTATGATGAAAGGAAAAGCGACGATTTGGTTGGCGTGATTGCAGATATGCACTACGAATTGCGCGATTATAAAAAAGCCGAAAATTATTATAAAAGACTATTGCGTCCGCGGCGCGGAAAAGAACCGGAAATAGATCCGGCTATCCGTTTTAAATACGGCCGCGTACTCAAAATGAACAGCAGCTACGACGAAGCTATCGAGCAATTTCAAAAAGTGGCTGCCGGTACTCAGGATGAAAAACTCAAAGAACTCGCCGAATACGAAATCACCGGGGCGGAAATGGCAAAAGTGGCCAGACCCGTGCCGCGCCTGCGCATAGAAAATGCGGGCAATAATATCAATACTGCTTTTTCAGAATATTCAGCCTGCCTCACACCCGACGGCAATGAAATGTATTTTTCGAGTTTTAATCGAAAAGACGTTATCATTTTGGACGGCGAGGAAGGCGATTATTATGCGAAAATTTTTAAAGCTGCCAAAAGCGGCGAGGAATGGGGCAAACCCGAACCATTGGATGAAAAAATCAATCGTCCGGGATTTCATAACAGCAATGTAGCACTTTCACCCGACGGGCGGCGAATGTATTTCACTCGCCAGATACTTTCAGGCAACGTGGTCAGCGAAAGCAAAATTTATTATTCTGAAAACTCCGGCAGCGGCTGGGGGCCGGCTTACGAAGTAGGCGGCGTAAATGGCAACTGGATAGCAAAACACCCCGCCGTAGGCGAATTATTTGGAAAAGAGGTTTTGTTTTTTGTCTCTGATATGCCGGGCGGCGAAGGTGGAAGCGACCTTTATTATGCCACCGCCAAAGGCGGCGGAATGTACGGCGATCCGGTCAATCTCGGACCAAAACTGAATACGCCCAGCGATGAAGAAACTCCATTTTATCGCGACGGGATTTTGTATTTCAGTTCTACCGGACATCCGGGTTTGGGCGGTTTTGACGTCTTTTCATCTACCTGGAACGGTACTACCTGGAGCGAACCCAAAAACATGGGACTCGGTTACAATAGCAACTTGGACGATAAATATTTCACGATTGACAAAGAGGGCTACAAAGGCTTTTTGCTCTCCAATCGCGAGGGCACGAAATCAACGCATTCCAAAACCTGCTGCGACGATGTGTGGGCGGTTACTATCGAAAAACTGGAAGTGGATGCTATCGTCGGTACTTTCAATAAAGAAAGCGGCGAACCACTTTTAGGCGCCAATGTGCAACTTTTTGAACTGACCAACAACCAGATGACGGCAGTAGATCAGCAAAATAACAAGGACGGCAACGTTTTCAATTTTCCACTTTTGCTGAATAAATCTTACGTGCTGATAGCCAGCCGGGAGGGTTTTTACCCCGACACCTCGCAGACTTTCAACACAGTCGGCATCAGCGAATCCAAAAGAATTGAGCAGCGTCTTCGCCTGCGCCCGCTTCCGCCCGAGCCGGAATTTGAGGAAATAGAAGTGACGCTGAATGAGGCAATTCGCCTCAACAACATTTATTACGATTTTGACGACGATAAAATTTTGCCCGACGCAGAGCAGGATTTGCAGGTATTGCTTGACTTGATGAACGAACATAAAAACATGAAAATCGAGCTTTCGTCGCATACCGACTCGCGCGGAAATGACGAATACAACGCAGCGCTTTCGCAACGGCGCGCTGAATCAGCACGTCAGTGGCTTTTGCAAAAAGGTATCGCCGCCGATCGAATCGTGGCAAAAGGATACGGCGAGGCGCAAATTCTGAATCAATGCGTGAATGGCGTAAAATGTACGGATGAAGAACACCGCTTCAACCGCCGTACGGAATTCAAAATCACGGAAGGGCCTACCACCGTCACCATTAGGAAAAAAGAAACAAGACAAAAAGATACGACACCGCAACAGCAACCAAAATCCGGTCAAATAAGAAAACCGCAGCCGCAGAAGTCAACGACGCCTCAGCGGAAGGCGGATGAAAAAAAAAACCGGAATTAAAAGACACGGGGGCGACTAAAGCCCCCGACTCCCTCCCCGATCCGCAAAAACATTCTTCTCTTTTTGGCAAAAAGAATCTGAAGGGCGTGCCCGTCATGATTTTCGAACAACGGGAATTAGACCTCGGCATGGTCAAAAAAGGCGAGAAAAGGACTTTTTCTTACCCTTTTGTCAACCGGGGCGATGCACCCATGAGCATTTCCATCATCACTGCCTGCGAGTGTACGACGACCAATGTGGATGAAATAGCCGGTAAAACATTCAAGCCCGGCGAAGGCGGCGAGATCAAAGTGATTTTCGATAGCAAGGAAAAAGATTATTCAGAGTTGATAGATATTGAAATTCTTTTGGATCAGACGCTTCCCGGTTCCGAGATTCCGATTGTGGAAAAATTGTATTACAAATTTGATATTGAAAAATAGGGCAATTTTTTCCACCGGAAATTATTTTCTTTGCCTGATTACTTCGGTAGCCAGTTTTTTTTAAATGGATTTGAATAAACCTGTCGGCGTGGATGAGAAAATTGTCGGTTTGCTGCTCGCACGCGATGAGCAGGGAATGCGGCTGCTGTTCGAGCATTTCTCGCCGGCGCTTTACGGCATTGTTCTCAGGATTGTGCGCAACGAAGAACTCGCCCGCGAACTTTTGAACGACGTTTTTATGAAAGTTTGGGAAAATATTCAATCCTACGATTCTTCCAAAAGCAAGTTTTTTACCTGGATGGTGCGCATTGCCCGCAATGCCGCGATAGATATGGCGCGCTCGAAAAGATTTAAAAACGAAAACAAAACCGATCAACTTGACTTTTCCGTATTTTCCAAAAACGAGCCGAGCGAACAAATGAACGTTCAAAATCTGGAGCTAAAAAAGCTCCTCGATTATTTGGACGAAGACCACCGGAAGATAATTGACCTCATGTATTTTCAGGATTACTCCCAATCGGAAATTGAAAAGGAATTTAATATTCCGCTGGGTACCGTCAAGACCCGTGCACGGCGGGCCATCCTGCAATTGCGCGAGTTTTTGAAATCCGATATTTTGAAAATAATGCTTTTGCTTTTAGCTATATTTTTATGGTTGAATTTGTAAAAATGAATTGATATTGGATATTAAAGCCTACATAGCATCCGGCATCCTCGAACTTTACGTTCTCGGAAAACTCGACCAGGCACAGCGCCTGGAAGTGGAAGCCAATGCTGCTCAATATCCTGAAATAAGCGCCGAAATCCGCGCGATAGAAGAGGCGCTCGAAGCTTATGCGCGATTGCAGAGCGTGCAACCTCCGGCCGGCACATTGGATGATTTGATGAAACGTGTCGGAGATTCAAAAACTGCCCGCCCGCCGCAATCAAAAAGCATAAATGCGGCTGCGAAAACCAATCCGCTCTGGTGGGCTTTCGCCGCCATTTCGCTGGCAATTATGGGTTGGATGATGTGGCAATCCGGTCAGCAAAATGAAAAAATACAAACCCTGTCAACCGAACTGGAAGCGCTAAAAAATTCCTGCCGTGAAATTGACCTTGCCAACCAGAGACTGCGTTCGGAATTACTTATTTTAAAAAACCCGGACAATCATCAGATAATATTGAGGGGTACGCCGCTCTCACCGGAGGCGATAGCTTCTGTTTTTTACAATCCGGCTGTTCAAAAATCTTACCTCGACCCTATCAACCTGCCCCTGCCGCCCGAAAATATGCAATATCAGCTTTGGGCAATTGTGGACGGCGCGCCGGTAGATATGGGCGTATTCACTATTGATCCTGCCTCTGACCTCCTCGTCGAAGTTCCTTTTATCACCAATCCGGCAGCCTTTGCCATTACGCTTGAAAAGGCCGGCGGCAGTCCCGTGCCTACGCTGGAGCAGATGTACGTGATTGGCAATCTATAATTTTGGAATTAAAGTTCGTCCAGTTTTCCGGCGGTCTGATGGCGGATGGTTTTTTTAAGAATATTTTCCAATTCGGGAAAATCTTGCCTTTCGAAAGCGCGAAATATTTGTCCTTCTTTCAGCCAATAAATACGGTCGCACACGTCCGTCAAAGTGGACAATACGTGTGAGGAAAGCAGAATAATTTTACCCTGATTTTTTAATTTTTCCAAAACCAGTAATACGACTTCCACTGCTTCCAAATCCAGTCCGTTGAACGGCTCGTCCAGCAAAAGCACTTTTCTGTTTTGCCCGATGACGCCGAGGAGTGACAGTTTCTTTTTCATTCCCGTCGAGTAAGTTTCGGTAAGCTGGTGCAGCGGGAGCCCGAAGATTTCATTCCATTTTTCAAATTCAAAATCCGGGTTGGACAGGGTGCAAAGTTGCAGGTATTCGCTGCCAGTGATATAAGGATAAAAAAAAGGGCTGGTTTCCAAAAAAGACCAGTTTGACGAATCGAGCGGTATTTTATTCAGAAGAATTTCGCCGGAATAGGGCGCTCTCAGGCGGCTGACGGCATTGAAAAAAGTAGTTTTCCCCGCGCCGTTGCTGCCCAAAATGCCGGTGACGCTGCTTTCGGGAAAATCCAGCGCGATATTTTTCAGCACCGGATTTTCGGGATCATAGCCTGCGGTCAGGTTTTTTATTTCGAGCATAAATCAATTTTCAAATTTCAAAAAAGCGGAGTTGATTGCGGGCGCGGCGATACGCCCAAACCAGCGCCAGCAACACCACCGGCATTAAAAAAGGAATCAGCAGGAATAAAATAAAAATACCCACCAGCGTGCCGGAGTTTGCGCTGAGCCGTCCGGGGAGCCATTGGCTGTATGTATAAAAAATAGCAAATGAAAGCATCAGGCTCGCTGCGCCCGCTGCCGCCGGCAAAAAGTACCAGTATTGAAAATGAAAAATCAAAAAAGCGAGGTAATGAGGCGACATCAGGCAATGAAAAACTGCCAGATGCAAACCCGCCTTTTGGAAAAGAAACCCACCCGGTTTTTTGACAGGTAAAATCCATTCTTTTGGTTCGAGATTTTCAAAAAAAGCTGTGCTGACGGCGGCACAAAGAAAAATGCCGAGCAGGGGCGCCGCGGTAAAATAAGCAAGACCCAGACTCCCCAGCCAAATCAACAGGAATACGGCCCCGTTTTGGCGCAATCCCGCCCGCCATTCTATCGCTTCGACGGGTATGCGCGTCCATTTTATAAAACTTTTTTGTGCAGTTTTGGCTGAAAAACCGGCTTTTAAAAAAGAAATTACAAGAATTCCCGCCTGAACGAAAAGCGGGAAAAGCCAATAATTTAAAACTACGGCGAAGAGCAGGTAAAAAGGAAGCGCAGCCAGCGTGTATTCGAAAAAATAAATCTGCTTTACTTTTTGCCCGGGCGAAGTCATTTGCAAAAATTTTTCATCGCCCCGCATTCCGTGTGCGGTCAGAAAAGCAGCGATAAAAGCCAGTGCAGCCCAGTGCTGTTCTATGTTTTGCAAAAATTGTAAAATGGAAAGCAGAAAAACGAAAGCCAGCGGAACGATGATAATCAGCAAGCCCCAACCTACCGTTTTCAATATTCGCCCGACTTGTCGGAGGCGTATTTTGAAA
>CALMIT010000026.1 GCA_937864255.1 uncultured Saprospiraceae bacterium | reverse complement strand
GACTCGAACCCCCGACCAGCTGATTACAAATCAGCTGCTCTACCAACTGAGCTACGCTGGCGTCAATTTTGAATATCTTATAAAATATGATAAAAAATTATCTTCTTATTAGATTGATATTCAATCAAAACAGGTGCCAAAGCTAATTCAAAAGAACTTGATTTTTTTCTAATGTCTGACCCCTTTTTTAAAAGCGCTTGCAAAGATAGGTTTTTTAAATAAAAGTGGAAATTTTAGATTATTTTTTTTGGGAGGGTGTCAAATTTGTTTTAATGCCGCAAAGTACTTGTATAAAATGGGAATTGGGAGCAAAAGAAAATTTGATAATAAATTATGGTGTGAGGCTGTTTTCGGGAAATAAACTTTTTTAAAAAATTTAATTTATAAAAAAGCAAATTCAAAATATACCCATTAGGCGGTATGATTGGGATTGGAGGATAGCCTAAATTTGCCCCATTAATGAACTGATTTTTTATCCCAAAATCGAATCCCATGAACGTGATTTACTTCAAGTCCTTCCTTTTTATTTATTCCCTCAAATTTTGCTTTGTACGATTGGTTAATTCTGAACAGCCTGCATTAGTTGCTGTGTAAAATTCTATTGGATTTTGCCATCCTGATAAAACTGTTCTATCATGTACGAGCAAAGCACATTCTTTTTGGCTTTTTCGACTAAGGGGCACGACTTGGCGCCTTTCCGGTACACGCTGAACGCATTGTCTTCGTTCGGCGTTCAACCAACATCTTTTAATGGGTTAGTAAGAAAAGGTGACAGTGGGGTAGATGTCACCGGAGCTCCCAATTGCAATATTAGCTGAAGGGGCTATTATACACCAGGTATCTGTAAAAGACAGTTACCGGAATGTATATGCTTTGGGGGCTCCAATTTTGACAGCATCTAAAAATAACATAGCGGAGCCTGGCTCCGCAAACAAAAAATTAAAAAGTAGGGGTACTTTTTATTACGGTTTCGTTGGATTAATTCTCTTTTGCTTTCTCAATCGGTAAAGGCGGCTTTTATTAGTCGCCTTTCTTTTTTTAAAAACTCATCATGGCCGGCTGATACAATATTTCCACCCTGAAAATATGCGCCGGATATCGGGAAGGATTTAATTCTATGTAATTCCAGTCATTGAACCAGTGATAGGTCTCGTCAGTAAGCAAATCGTGTACGCGGATATTGACGCGACGCTCTATCCCAAAAAGTCTTTTGGGCACTTCTACAAAACCCGACTGCGTATTTAAAGAATCGAAATTAAAGATACACCATATAATATTGGCGCCATCGTCGGTGGATTTGACAAAACTCAGGATTTCGTCGTTATCCGTTCGGGTGAAATTGATATTAAAAGTGCTTTGCAGGGCGGCGTTTTCTTTTCGCAATTGATTCATTTTCTGAATCAGGAAGGTAATCCTGTTTTGCTGATTCCAATCCCAATGCCTGATTTCATATTTTTCAGAATTCAGATATTCCTGTTTGCCGTTGGGTACTCCTCTGTTTTCCATAAATTCGAATGCCGGCCCGTAAATTCCGTAATTGGAAGAAAGCGTAGCCGCAAGCACCAGCCTGAGCGAAAAAACGTTTGAATCGCCATTCATCAAATGATAAGGCAGTATGTCGGGTACATTGGGCCAGAAGTTGGGGCGAAAGTGCTGCCGCATTTCCGGCCCCGTCAATTCCTTCATATACTCTTCTATTTCCGTGCGGGTATATTTTGAAATGAAATAGGTAAATGACTGCGCGAAGCCCGCTTTCGAAAGTGCGGACATGATTTTTGGCGGCGCAAATGCAGCCGACAAAAAAATCACGTCGGGGTAATCCCGGTTTATTTCAGCAATGAGCCACTCCCAAAAATTGATGGGCTTGGTTTGCGGCACAGCCACTCTGAAAATCTGAACGCCTTTTTCCACCCAAAAAAGCACCACGCTTCTTAACTCGTTCCACAAATTTTCCCAATCATCGGTTTCAAAGTCGAAAGGCACTACGTCTTCGTATTTAAACGGCGGATTTTCAGCGTAAGCGATGGTACCGTCAGGGCGTTTTTTAAACCACTGCGGGTGTTCTTTCAGCCAGGGATGATCGGGCGAGCACTGAAAAGCCAAATCCAGCGCCACATCTATACCCGCCTCTTTTGCCGCTTTCAAAAGATTATCAAAATCTTCAAACGTGCCCAGTTCTTCATGGATCGAATAATGTCCTCCCTTTTCGTTGCCGATAGCCCAAACCGAACCGGGATCGTCCGGACCGGCTTCAAGTGCATTATTTTTACCCTTTCTTTTTGTAAAACCGATCGGATGAATAGGCGGTAGATACAACACATCAAAACCGAGCCGCGCGATGCGGGGCAGCAAATTTTCCACGTCCTTGAAAGTGCCGTGCTGCCCGGGTACGGGCGAAGCAGATCGTGGGAAAAGCTGATACCAGGTGCTAAACAAACCTTTCTGGTGACCGACTTTGACTTTAAGGTTTTTGTCGTATTCGGTCACGTTGTTTTTGAGTACGTTTTCCTGCACTATTTTTTCAAAATCAGGACTTAAAATTCTTTCGAGCGATTTTTCAAAAGACTCGGGGTTTGAAAACATCGCCGCAAGTTCTGTCACTTCCTTATTGCCGGTTTTGTTTTGCGCCGCAATTTTTTGAAGCAGTTCGGCGCCGACCAGCAATTCAAGCTGCAAAGCATCCCCTGCAAGGTATTTTTTTTTGAACTGGTCGTACCAGGTTTTCAAATGGTCAATCCAGGCCTGTATTTTATAAAAATAAATGCCTCGCTGATCCGTGACAAAACGCGCATTCCAGCGCTCGGTTCCGACGGACGCCATATCTATTTCGTGCCAGTTTTTTTCTTTTTCGTGGCGATAAAGCACCCGGGCACGGATCGAATCATACCCGTCGGCGTAAATATCGGCCGACACTACCACGCCGCCGCCCACCGTACGTTTGACGAAAAAACGACCGTCATTAAGCTCGGGGATTACATTTTCGATCAGAACACGATTCCTTTTCATGCAAAATCAATTTTTTTTTAAGCTTTGCGGTAAGTATGGCAAAAATACGCAGCTTCGGCAAACGGCAAACTTTTTCCTTTCGGATTTGTAAAAGCTGGTGGCATGAGCGATTTTTTACTTGAAAATGTGCGGTCTAAAAAATATAAATGAAGGACACGGAAGTTTTGACACAGGCAAAACCATTCATCAAATGGGTCGGCGGAAAATCACAACTGCTCAACCAGTTTCAGCAGTTATATCCGCAGGATTTGGCGAAAGGCAAAATCAAACAATATTGCGAGCCTTTCCTCGGCGGCGGCGCGGTATTTTTCGACGTGTCGCAAAATTTTTCCATCGAATCCGCACAGCTTTTTGACATCAATGAAGAACTGGTGCTCACCTACCAGGTGGTGCAGCGCGACGTGGAAAAAATGATGGAATTTCTTGACCGCTACGCGCGAAAATACCTGGAATTGCCCGCCCTGAAACAAAAGGAATTTTACTTTGAATTCAGAACCAACTACAACCACCAGCGCTTCAATGTTGATTTTAAAAAATACTCCGAAGCCTGGATTCCGCGGGCGGCGCAGATGATTTTTTTGAATAAAACCTGCTTCAACGGCCTTTATCGCGTCAATTCAAAAGGCGAATTCAACACGCCGTCGGGCGTTTATAAAAATCACCAGCCGCGTATTTTGGACGAAGAAAATCTGCTGCGGGCGTCAAAAGTGTTGCAAATCGCCGAAATATGCATCGCCAATTTTTCGCAGGTGGAGCATGTTTTGAAAAACGGCGCTTTCGTGTATTTCGACCCACCCTACCGCCCCATCAGCAAAACCGCGAGTTTTAATCGCTATTCAGCCAATGTTTTCGAGGACGAACAGCAAATTCAACTGGCTAATATTTTTAAAAAGCTGGATGAAAAAGGCGCGGCAGTGATGCTCAGCAATTCCGACCCGAAAAACGAAAATCCCGACGACCATTTTTTTGACGAACTTTATGAAGGTTTTCATATAAAACGTGTACAGGCAAGTCGCCTCGTGAATTCAAAAGCGCACAAGCGTGGACCGATTACGGAGATCGTGGTGATGAATTATTGATGTGCTAATGTACTGATGTGCTAATGCGGCGATGTGATGACACGAATCTGGCATCTGGCATCTGGCATCTAAAAATCTAAAAATCTAAAATCTCTAAATCTAAAATGGCCGGCTACATTTTCAATCTGGATAGTCTGAAGTCGTTGCAGTTGTACGCTGCCAACGGCGTATATGCTACCAAAATGGGCGCGCCGCAGGGGATTTGGAAATTGTACCACGAAGGCACTTTTGCCGATTACGTGACCATGCAGCCGGGCGACAACATCTACTTTTTCATCCAGCGAAAAATTTACGGCATCGGACAACTCGTCGCGGTGGGCGATGATTGCAAATATTTCAACTTTCCCGAAGCGACCATTCCGCACGCTTTTGAGTATGAAAAAGTAAAAGATCACCTGCTCTGGAATGAAGCGGATTACAGCACCGACCAGCGCTGCATCTGCCTCTTTGAACCCGCGCCATATTTTTTTACGGAAGGTATAGACATGGACGACGTGTTGGCTTCGCGGCCGCAGGCTTTCAGAATGTTGCGCGCTTTTTGGAAATTGTCGTTTATAAAATTTGACGACGAGGAAAACCAGGCTTTCAAAGACGTGATTTTAAAACACAACCAGGCGGCGTTGGCAAATCCGCAGCCGGGTGAAAATATCTTCCTGACCTCCGGTCAAAGCACGCACCAACAAATTGCCGGAAACCTGCAAAACCAAGATTACCGCCTGAATGCGCTGCCCATCCTGGCGCATTGCTCGGAGAGCGGAATTTTGGGACACGAAATGGCGCTCGAACTCGGACTTTTATATCAGCTTTCGCAAAAAGATGTTGACACGGTCAACATCTTTGGCGACTGGGACTACCTGAGTCACCAGGTCATCGCCTCGCCTTTCAAGCCGGTGGATTACATGGACAAAATGGACTTGTTCGGCTATTCTTTTATACCCGGCTACCGCCCCACGCGCGGGCGCTACCTCGTCGGTGAATTAAAAAAAGATACCGCACACCTCGAACACCTGGAGCAATTGATGAAATACGTGGACTGGGTCAATGCCGAATACGCTTACGGCGATTACGGCATGATTCACGCATTTTTGGTGGCGCTGGATTTTGACGACCACGTGCTGGATGAAAAAACGACCATCGGCAGCCGGAAATACACCTTCGGCATGCGCCCGGCGCGATCGACGGAGTGGAAAAATCTGAAACTGATCAAATACGCTTTTCGCGGCGGAAAAGTGGTTTTTGAAGAAGTGACGCACGGCTCGCGGACGCTGTTTTCGGACTAACCGCTTTTTACAATTTCAAACGAATATCGCTGCGGTAGAACCAAAGTAAAATTGCGCAGCAGGAAAATCCCACCAAAGCCAAGCCAAACAACAAGCCGCCGTCGCCCTGCACTTCAATGCCCAATTTTGTAAGATGGAAAAAAATAGCGCCGGCCAACACGCCCATACCCAATATTGCACCCAGCCAAACCGTGCGCGGCATTAGCAAAAGCAGGGATGCTATCAGTTCAACCACGCCAGAGCCGTAGCGCCCCCAGGGTTCCATACCGACTGTTTCGAAGATGTATTTGCTTTCCGGCGCGCCGGCGAATTTGAAAAAAAGCGTCTGCAGAAAAATAACCGCTGCGACGATACGCAGCAATAAAGTAAAAATAGATTTGGGTTTCATTGCGGGCAAATTTTGATTGAAAAATTGATGGATGAAGGTACACAAAAGCGCGGTGGTTTTATTTGCGGCTGCGACAAAATTCTCCCGGTTTCTGAATGTAAATGCCTTTACATTTGCGCGAAAAACAGACCCGATGCACCAGGATCATCTGACCCGCGCTACGATTATTGTCGTTTTTGTGGCTGTACTAAGCCTGAAATTCACCGGCGCAGAATTTATCCATTTTTATGAAGTGACCGAGATGCCGGCCTTTGCGCTGCCGAGGCTGGGCTGGCTGCTGGCAAAAGTGATTTATTTCATTTTATTCGCCTACCTGCTCTACCAGGTTTCGGTCAAGGCGACGCCCAATTTTCCGCCGGCGTTTTGGATGCTTTTGTTTTTACTGCTGATGCAGGAAGGCTGGTTTTATTTTTTGATAATGACCGAAGATTTTCAGCGGGCCTTTTTTATAAAAACAGGGCTGGCAATTTTCGTTTTACTAAACCAGCTTTTCATTTCCAAATTTGATAAAAAACTGGGTTGGTATTTTTTGCCGGCAACGCTCTGGCTGGCAGGTTACGAATTGCTGCTGGCTTATCAACTGAATCTTTTAAATGAATCCTGACACCGCTGCGCGGCTTTTATTTTTAAATAGCCGGCCTAACTTTAGGGCAGTTTTTTTGAAAAACTTTTTGAAAAAATTGTCCTTTTATAAAAATGACTAACGAAGATTATCAACTCCTGCTCCCCACCCTGCCCCAGCAGCCCGGCGTGTATCGTTTTCTGGACGAAAAGGATTTGATTTTGTACGTGGGCAAAGCCAAAAATTTGAAAAACCGCGTGAGTTCGTACTTCACGGGGGGCAAGCAGCAGGCATACAAAACGCGCATTTTGGTGCGCAATGCCTTCAAAGTCGAATTTACGATTGTGGAATCGGAAGCCGACGCGCTGCTCCTCGAAAACACGCTCATCAAGCGCTTCCAGCCGCGCTACAATGTGCGCCTCAAGGACGACAAATCTTACGCCTACATTTGTATCAAAAATGAAAATTTCCCGCGCGTATTCATCACCCGCCGTGTGTTTCGCGACGGCAGCACTTACTTCGGGCCGTACACTTCGCGGCAGCGCGTGCAGATAATCCTGGATTTGATAAAACAACTATTTCCGCTGCGCACCTGTGCGCTCTTTCTGAGTGAAAAAAACATCGAAGCCGGCAAATTCAAAGTCTGCCTCGAATACCACATCAAAAACTGCAACGGACCCTGTGAAAACCTGGAAAGCGCCGCCGATTACAACGAGCGCATCGAGCAGATAAAAAATATTTTGAAAGGAAATTTTGCCTCGGTGAAGCAGCATTTTCAGGCGCTGATGCTGCATTATGCCGAAAATCTGGAGTTTGAAAAAGCGCAGCAATTGAAAGAAAAACTGACGGCTTTTGAAGATTACCAGCACAAAAGCACGGTGGTGAATCCTGTCATCCGCGACGTGGATGTGTTTTCTATCGCGGCGGATGAAAAAATGGCTTATGTCAATTATTTGAAAATCGTGAACGGCGCCATCATCAACACCTACACGCAGGAAATGGAAAAAAACCTGGACGTGGAAGAGGAAGATTTACTATCGTTTGCCGTGCCCGCTTTACGCGAGAAATTCAACAGCATCGCCGACGAAATCATCGTGCCCATGCCGCGGGAATTGGGCGATCCCGATTTAAAAGTTACCGTCCCGAAAATCGGCGACAAGAAAAAACTGCTCGATCTCTCAGAAAAAAACGTCAAATATCA
>CALMIT010000025.1 GCA_937864255.1 uncultured Saprospiraceae bacterium | reverse complement strand
GTAGCAGTGAATGAAACGCCTCAACTCGGCGTAACGCCCCGTGAGAAAGACGAGCCAATTGCCTACATACTTCATATTTATTATGATTTTGACCAGGCGTATATCAGAGACGACGCTATCGCTGAGTTGGATAAACTGCTCAATATCATGAACGAAAATCCCGAAATCATCATAGAAATCGGTTCTCACACTGATGCCCGCGGTTCTAAAAATTACAATAACCGCTTGTCGCAGCGACGCGCCGAATCTGTGGTCAGATGGCTGGGTACCCGGGGCATTGAGCGCGACCGGATGATTCCGATAGGCTACGGTGAGACGAAAACTGTAAATAATTGCAAAGATTTTGTACCCTGCAACGAGCGCGACCACCAGTTAAACCGCCGTACAGAGTTCAAGATTATTGGTTGCAAAGGCTGCATAGAAAAAGATAAAGAGCTGATTTCGAGACAAAATGACAACGTTCGGGTGGATGAGTGTCATGGCTGTCCGTTTTAATCGCAGATTTTAAAAATTAAAAAAGCCGCAGGGGAAAACTCCTGCGGCTTTTTTATTTTCTGCCGGTTTTGGTTTTTATGACTTCATATATTTTACCGGCGTGTTGGTGTTGTAAAACATAAACGACCACATATCCGCCTGTTCTTCAATGATTTTTGAAGTCGGCTTGCCTGCGCCGTGTCCGGCGCTTGTTTCTATGCGGATGATGACAGGATTTTCACCTTCATGACATCTTTGCAATTCGGCGGCAAATTTGAAAGAATGCGCAGGTACTACGCGGTCGTCATGGTCGGCAGTCGTGACCATCGTTGACGGGTACTTTGTACCTTTTTTCAAATTATGCAGTGGCGAATAAGAAAGCAGGTTTTTGAAATGTTCCGGGTCGTCGCTGCTTCCGTATTCAGGTATCCAGCCTTTTCCGACGGTAAATTTATGATAGCGTAGCATATCCATCACGCCGACGGCAGGAAACGCGACGGCAAAAAGATCGGGTCTTTGAGTCATACAAGCGCCCACCAGCAATCCGCCGTTCGAACCGCCCGAAATCGCCAATTTTTTACTATTGGTATATTTTTGATTGATCAGATACTCGCCCGCTGCGATAAAATCGTCAAACACATTCTGCTTATTTAGCAACATTCCGCCTTTGTGCCAGGCTTCGCCGTATTCGCCGCCGCCACGCAGATTCGGCACGGCAAACACGCCGCCGTTTTCCAAAAGCACTATCCGCGAGGAACTAAACCAGGGCGTGAGATTGATATTGAAACCACCGTAACCATACAAAAAGGCAGGATTGTCGCCGTTCATCGGCAGGTCTTTTTTGTGCACGATAAACATGGACACCTTTGTGCCGTCTTTACTGGTGTAAAAAACCTGGCGCTCTACATAATCCTGCGGGTTGAATTTTAATTCTGTTTTATAAAATTCTTCCGATTTGCCGGTTTTTACGTCGTATTTAAAAATGGTCGGCGGGTAGATAAAAGAGGTGTAAGTGTAAAAAAGCAGTTCGTCTTTTTCTTTTCCACCAAAACCGCCGGCACTGCCCGTTCCCGGCAAAGCGATTTCCTGCTCGCCGCTTCCGTCGTAATTATATCTGTAAAATCTGTCCGTTGCATTTTTCAAATAGTTGGCAAAAATGAAACCGCCGCCGGTATTCACGCCCTGCAAAAGATTTTCCCTTTCGGGCAAAATTTCTTTCCAGTTCTCCTTTGCCGGATTTTTTGTATCCACTTCCACGAGTCTGTAATTGGGCGCTTCAATATCGGTCAGCACAAGAAATTTATCGCCGATGTTGTGAATGACCGTACTCTTGTTTTTATCGCCCGAAAACAACTCTACAAACTTGCCGTCGGAGGCGAGGCTTTTGTAATGTGTGGCAAAGCCGTCAGTGCCGGGGGCGGCATACACGATCACATATTTTTCATCTTCCGTCACCTGCGCGTTGTGGTACATTTCAGGGCGCTGACGATTCTCAAAAACAAGTTTGTCTTTTGCTTGCGGGTCGCCCAGTTTGTGGTAGTAAACCGAGTGATATTGGTTATTGCCGCTGAGTTCGGAGCCTTTCGCCGGCTCCGGGTAACGGCTGTAAAAAAAGCCGTCTTTCCACCATGCAGCGCCGCTGAATTTGACCCAATCGAGTTGATCAGGCAGTTCTTTTTTGGTCGCAACTTCCATGACTTTGATTTGTGCCCAATCGGAGCCGGCATCCTGGCGAGAGTAAGCAGCGTATTTGTCGTCGCTCGAAAAGCCGATCAAATTGATAGACACAGTACCCTCTTTTGAAAGTGCGTTGGGGTCTATAAATACCTCGGGGTTTCCGTCAAGTCCTTTTTGCACATAAATGACCGACTGGTTTTGCAAACCGTCATTTTTGTAAAAAAAGTAGTATTCGCCAACTTTAAAAGGCGAGCTGAGTTTCGGGTAGTTGAACAATTCTTCGTAACGTTTTCTGATATCCTCTCTGAAAGGAATTTGTTCGAGATAGTCGGTAGTTACTTTATTTTGCCTTCCCACCCAGGCTTCCACATCGGCGGCAGTGTCTATTTCCAGCCAGCGGTACGGATCAGCTATTTGTGTGCCGTGGTAGTCTTCGGCGAGGCCGGTGTCGCGCCGTGTTTCAGGATAAGTAAGTGGAATCACAGGGTTGTCGGATTTTGCAGTTTCTGTTTGTTGACAGCTAAAAAAAAGAGACAAAACAAAAGTCAGGAAAAGAAGATTTTTCATAAAAAAGAATTTTTGGTTCTGAATGAAAATGCCGGCGAATATAATAAATGGCAGACGAAACAAAGCGTCAAAGGGATGAGCGGATAACTTTGTGGAGAATTGAAGCGTTTAAAAAACAGCGATTTTAAACTTTGAAAACGCTCGGCGGTTTTTATCCCGGTTTTCAAAAATTCTTTCTGCCTTTTTGACAGGATTTTATTTCAAAATCAGCCAAAAATTGTCGAAAAAAGCCTTAAATCCCGAATGGCATGTTTTTTTCCCTGTTCAAATCTAAAAACCATCCAATAACTAACCTAAAAGGCTTTAAATCAATTTGAACTTTGTAATCTTGCGAAATATCAGCTAATATTGCCTGATCTTTGTGGCGCTCAGTTCAAATGTTTTTTCACTTTAATACGAAGGAGTAAACATGGATAAAAAATTTTCTCAGGAGGTCAACCAGGTCATCAGAAAGAGTAGAGATGTGGCGATGCGGCTTGGTCATGACTTCATTGGTACCGAACACTTGTTATTGGGCATTATGGAAGACCGGAACAGTCTGGCCGTCAGAGTGCTTGATTCACTGGATGTTGAAATAGAAGAATTAGTAGAAGCGGTTGAAAATTCAATTCGCCGCGCTCAGGCTTCCACACATACGTCGCTTAAAGTCGGCAATTTACCTTTGAGCCGGCAAGCTGAAAAAGTTTTGAAAGTGACCATTTTGGAAGCGAAAAACCTGCGCGCAGAACTCGCCAATCCCGAACATTTGTTGCTCTCTATTTTGCGCGATAAATCTACCCGTGCTTCAAAAATCATGGGCGACTTTGATGTGGATTATGATATTTATAAAGCCGAGTTGGAATTTGTACGCCAGGAGCAAGACATGAGTACGCCTTTTCCTGACCCGTACGCCCAGGCCCCTTCCGATCCAGAAGATCCATATGAAGAGGATGAAGGCACAAGATTTCAGCGCAAAGGCTCTACAAAATCCCGCACGCCGGTGCTGGACAATTTTGGACGGGACATCACCAAGCTGGCAGAAGAGGACAAACTTGACCCGATTATCGGCAGAGAAAATGAGATAGAGCGCGTGAGCCAGATATTGAGCCGCCGCAAAAAAAACAACCCGATATTGATCGGCGAGCCTGGAGTTGGTAAAACGGCGATAGTTGAAGGTCTTGCACTGCGCATCATTCAGCGCAGAGTCTCAAGAACGCTTTTTGATAAAAGAATTGTGATGCTTGATATGGCGGCGCTCGTGGCTGGTACAAAATACCGCGGTCAATTCGAGGAGCGTATGAAAGCCATCATGAATGAACTGGAAAAATCGAGAGATGTCATTCTCTTTATTGACGAGATACATACGATCGTAGGCGCCGGCGGCGCGACAGGATCACTGGATGCTTCCAATATTTTCAAACCTGCACTTGCCCGCGGAGAATTGCAATGTATCGGTGCTTCTACGCTGGATGAATACAGGCAATACATTGAAAAAGACGGCGCATTGGATCGCCGCTTTCAGAAAGTGATGGTTGACCCGCCTTCGGCAGAAGAATGCGTACACATACTGCACAATATTCGTCCGAAATACGAAGAGTTTCACAACGTCTCTTACTCGGATGAAGCCATCAATGCCTGCGTGAAGTTGAGCGACCGTTATATCACCGATCGGTTTTTGCCGGATAAGGCGATAGACGTTTTGGACGAAGTAGGGGCGAGGGTACATTTGAAAAATATTCATGTGCCCAAACACATTGAGGATTTGGAAAAGAAAATCGAGGAAGTAAAAGACCTGAAAAATCAGGCTGTCAAGAATCAGCAATACGAACAGGCTGCCGACCTCCGCGATAATGAGTCGAAGCTCGCCCGTCAGTTGGAAGTAGCAAAAGTAGAATGGGAGGAAGAGTCAAAGACCAAAAGGTACCCCGTTGACGAAGAAGACATTGCAGAAGTAGTGTCTATGATGACCGGTATTCCGGTAAAACGGGTGGCTCAGAATGAGAGCAAAAAACTCTACTCCATGTCCGAAGATTTGAAAAAAGCTATCATCGGGCAAAACGAAGCGATTGAAAAAATCACCAAAGCCATACAACGCAACCGCGTAGGTCTTAAAGATCCAAAAAAGCCGATTGGCTCTTTTATTTTCCTCGGACCTACGGGCGTCGGCAAAACCGAATTGGCCAAAGAACTTGCGCGCTATCTCTTCGATTCCGAAGATTCGTTGATACGGATAGACATGAGCGAGTACATGGAAAAATTTTCCGTGAGCAGACTCATTGGCGCACCTCCGGGATATGTCGGCTACGAGGAAGGCGGACAATTGACCGAACGTGTGAGAAGAAAGCCGTACTCTGTGGTTTTGCTGGATGAAATTGAAAAGGCGCACCCGGACGTTTACAATATTTTGTTGCAAGTATTGGACGACGGACAACTCACGGATGG
>CALMIT010000024.1 GCA_937864255.1 uncultured Saprospiraceae bacterium | reverse complement strand
GCTTTCAGTTTTAATTTTTCAACGGGCGACAATTCCTGTTACTATGTTTTAAAAATTTCCGGCAGCTACTCGGCCTGGTCGAACCCGACACAACTCATTGATGCGCGTTTCAGATTTCACCCTGTTCGCAACGATTCTCTGAACGCCCAGGGTCCGGAAGGATTGAACATCCCGCCACCGGCTTTTGTACAACCAGCCGGCTACAATCCCGACCACGAATACTGGTTTTTTTATGAAGGCAACGGGCAAAATGTCCCGGTCAGTTACGCCGACAACGGGCAGTACTCGGACAATTCCGGGAATCTAACTTTTGAATGGTTTGCAATTCCCTGCTTCGAAACCGTGTGGACATTTGAGGGAACAGATTATACCAATGTAAACGACTTGACGCTAAATTTTCAGCAAGCTGTAAATAGTCCCCTGAGGCTACGCGTACTCGATCTTTTGACGGGCTGTTTTAAAGAAACAAGCACTTTGATTCGCGTGAGCGAAGCGCCGGATTTATCTGTCGTTGCGGAAAATTCGTGTCCTTCGGAAGCCACCGGCTTTGCTCAAATCAATCCGAGCGGCGGGCTGCCTCCCTACCAATTTAGCTGGAGCAACGGCAATCCTGACGCGCCGATAGCCGAATCGCTGGAGGCCGGACAGTACCAGGTTACCGTTACCGACGCCAATGGCTGCCATGCGGTGGCGACTTTTGAAATTGAATCAATCCCCGCGCCGACCCCGGATTTATTGACTTCACCGGCAAGTTGCGCAGGTGAACCTGACGGTAGTTTGGAAGTTGTAAATCCCCAGTCCGACTGGCTGTTCAGTCTCGACGGGCTTTCTTTTCAATCAAATTCGCGCTTCAGCACCCTGGCAGCGGGGGCGCAAAAATTATACTTACAGGACGCAGCCGGCTGCACATTTGAATACGATTTTGAAATTCTGTCTTTCCCGGCTATCCGGGTAGATTTAGCGCGACAACTGGAAGTTCAGAAAGGCAGCCAGGCGACACTGACGCCACAAGTATCCGGCGGCTCCGGCGATTTTGAATTCAGTTGGTCGCCCGGCGAAGGACTAAGTTGCGCGGATTGTGCAAATCCGGTTTTAACTGCCGACACGGATCGCTCTTACACCCTCACGGTGACTGATAAATCGGGCTGTCAGGTGAGCGCCATGATTTTTATACAAGTGAAAAAAACAGCCGGGAAATTTGCCTACGTACCCAACGCATTTAGTCCGAATTATGACGGGCTAAATGATGCGTTGACGGTTTTTGGAGATGAAAATATTGGTATGATAAAGTCATTTCGTGTATTTGACCGGTGGGGTGCGCTCATTTTTGAGGCAAATGATATCGAACCGAATCTCGAAAAAAATGGCTGGAACGGCGAGGTGAAAAACAAAAAAGCCCCCAACGGTATTTATGTCTGGACAGCCACACTGCTGTGGGCCGACGGTGAGGAAAGCTTTCTGAAAGGCGATGTGGTGTTGATGAGGTGAGTCTTAAAAAAGTAAAAAGCGGCTTATATAATTAAAAATTTCTGCGGCCGGATTGGCTGTCATTTCATTTTGCTCAAAAATCAAATGGGCGCTTTCATAAAATGCTGCCCTTTTTTCTACCGTATTTTTAATAAAATCCAGCAGCACTTGATCTTTGCGGCCCGATAAGAGCGGGCGCTCCCGGTCGGACGCTTTCAGGCGTTCGAAAAGGATGAAAGGATCGGTGCGCAGGTAAAGCGTCAGCCCGTTTTCTTTCATCCAATCCATGTTGTCAAAAAAACAGGGCGTGCCGCCGCCGGTAGCTATAATGGCTGTTTTTGTGTCGCCCAGTTTTTTCAGATACGCCGATTCTATTTGCCTGAAAACCTGCTCGCCGGATTCGGCAAAAATGAGCGAGACAGACCTGCCTTCGCATTTTTCTATCCATTCATCCAAATCAATAAATGGCAAGGACAGTTTTTCTGCCAGTTGTTTTCCGACGGTGCTTTTGCCGGAAGCCATAAAACCGATGAGGAAGATTTTCATAAAAATGAACGGTGTAAAACAAAAAGAGCTGAAAGGTATTTTTTTCAAAAAAACTACATTTGCAAATTATGAAAAAAATAAGATCGAATATGAGAAAGCTACTTTGGGCGCTGGCTCCTGTGTTAATCTTTGCCGCTTGTAATCAGGATGCCGAGCAAAAAACGGGCAAACGACTGGAGGAAATTTCAAAAGACCCGAACAAAATTTCCGAAATCATCCGCAATCCGGTCAGCGCCAATGCACCCGCGGACACTTCTTTTGTCGCTAAAATTACTTTTGAACAAGAGCGCTACGAATTTGGCGAGGTGCTGGAAGGCGACATCGTGCGCCACACTTTCAAATTTAAAAATACCGGCAAAATTCCCCTGATCATTTCAGAGGCGCGCTCTACCTGCGGCTGTACGGTGCCCACCTGGCCGAAAGAAGCCATTCCTCCCGGCAGCGAAGGCAAAATAGAAGTACAATTCAACACCGAGCACAAAACGGGCGATCAGGAAAAGCCCGTGACCATCACCGCAAACACTTACCCGAACATGACTACTGTCTATGTGAGTGGGAAGGTTCGTCCGAAAAAATAAGTTTTCAAAATAAGAAAATGCACATTCGCATTCCGTTAACCCTTTAATTTTCAAAAACGACATGAATTTACTCTCCGTTTTATTACAGGCTCAGGCGCCGAATCCATTTGTTTCGATGTGGCCTTTATTATTGATTTTGGTGGTTTTTTACTTTTTCATCATCCGCCCGCAGTCCAAACGGCAAAAAGAGCAAACAGCTTTTTTGACCAACCTGCAAAAAGGAGACGAGATAGTGACCGCCAGCGGTATTTTAGGACAAATCAATAAAATCGAAGACGAAATTATCACGCTGGAAATAGCAGGCAAAACCTACATCCGCATTACCAAAAATTCGGTTTCGAAAGAACTGACCGAAGCCATTTATGGAAAAAAGTCTTAACATAGCCGGCTGGAAATTTAAAATCACACTGCAACAGGACAGGGCTATTCTGCTCATTTGTATCGGGATAGCCCTGCTTTTCTGGATTTTCACCAAGCTGTCGAAAACTTACGTTACCGAAAAAAAAATCGCGATTGAATATCAACTGTCGCCACGACTGGCATTCGTGGAGCCGCCGGTCACTTCGGTCAATATCTATCTTTCCGGGCGCGGCTGGGAACTGCTCGCCCACAGCCTTTTTTCCAAAAAAACACCCATCGTGTTGGAATTGACGGACACGACCACCACTTACGTGCCGCGGGCGAAAATGCTCGAAAAAATCGGGCAGGCTGTCAATTTGCAAAAATTAAAAATCGAGTCTGTTGACAATGAAAATCTGCCGGTGCGACTGGAGTCGCTGGCTGCCAAAAAAGTGCCGGTGATATTTGCGCCCGTTTTGCAATTTGCTCCGGGTTACAATCTAAAATCCGCCATTATACTCCGACCCGATAGCGTGGAAATCGCCGGGGCTTTGTCGCTGATTGAAAAAATAAATAGCTGGAGCGCCGATTCGGTCATTTTTTCAAATATAAAAAGCAGCCTGACAAAAACGGTGAAGCTCAGCGCGCCCGCCAATCCCGAATTAAAACTTCATCCTGACAAAGTGGAAGCCGAAATTCCAGTGGAATTTTTTACTGAAAAAACGCTTTTCGTCCCCGTCAAAATTTTGAATCCGCCCGCCGACAGTGTTTCTGTTTTCCCACGTCAGATCCAACTTCGTTTTGCCATCGGCGACAGCCACTTTAACGAGGTGAGCGGCGAGAGTTTTGAGGTGGTGGTTGATCTTAAAAATGCACGCCCGGGAGCTTCTTTCAATTCTTTACCGGTGTCCGTAAGTCGTCAGCCGGACTACATCAAAGCGCTAAATTTTACTCCAAAATCTGTCGAATATTTTATCATCCGTGAAAACTGAAAATTTGCAGAAATGTAAACCAGCCCGGCGGAACACTCCACCGGGCTGGTTATTTTTTAAATTATTTTTGATTTGAAAAATTTTATTGGAGGCTGGCGATGTAAGTGTCTCTTACCAGGTTGCGCAAAGATGCTCCTTCCAAACCTATCGGCGAATTTACGAAAACTACAATTTCATAACCGCCGGGGAGAAAATAAGCCACACACTGCTCTGTTCTGCCGCCGCTCGTCCACAATCCGTTTTTGTCATACAATTTGCCCGCAGCGGTGTTCGTGATTCTGTCTATTCCCAGTTTGTTGTCCAGCAAATATTGCGCCTGCACCGGAGTCAAAATTGTATTTTTTCTGCGAAAATGGTCCATCACTTTCAGCACTTCATTGACCGACAATCTCCAACCTGCTCCGCCGCTCACCGTTGACAAATCACCTGAATTCCAGCCAGCTTGATTTTGGTGTGGGAATTTGTACGCCAGTGCGTTGCCTACACCCGGAGGAACGAATCCTGCGTTTGCCACACCGGCAGGCGTAAATACTTTCGCTTGTACGTAGTTTTTGTATGCACCGATGGTCACAACATCCCAAATCAAGTCATTATTGATTCCGTAGTTCGCGTTTTTGTTGATGTTGCCGTTGATGACGGAGATAAGAATGCGGCACAATCCAAAGTTCA
>CALMIT010000023.1 GCA_937864255.1 uncultured Saprospiraceae bacterium | reverse complement strand
TCCCCGGCAGTGGATCGGGCAGCACGGTTCCTGTTACTGAGTCTAATTTTACACCGTCGCGCCACCATTCTATTTCGTCATAAATGCCGGAAGCAAAAAGCGTGTCGGGACACTCTTTTACGGCAATACCTGTATTCAAATCTACCTGCGGCTTTCGCGGAAATCCTGAAAAATAACCTGCCCAACCTGCATTTTGATCGCCGCCCAAAAGCGCCACCTGGATTGACCCCTCTGAAGTCACTCCGGCATGAAATCCGGGAATCTGGCTTTCAGGAATTTTGTAAGTGACAAAATCAGGATTACATGGAACCGGCTTGGCATCGGCTGCCAAAAGACTATTAAAACATGTCCGCTATACACCCTGTCGCCGATTTCACGGAAGTATGGAATGTTGTCAGCTTTTTTAGGAATAAGGCAGGAAAGCGGCGGAATAAAATTCAGCCCGCTGGTCCAAAACCGGGGCAGCCCGCCCAAATGTTGGTATAAGTAAACCGGACGGCTTGCCTTGATATACATGTTGCTGTCCGGCGAAAAGTCAGTTGCCGGCAAAGCCCTGTAATTTCCTGCATCCAGGTTAAAATTTGTACCACAATTGACGCTGATTTCAGTATTGTCGTAAGCCGCCACTATGATAGGCCGCTCAATATTATCCGTTCCGTTTCCCCGAATTACAATGTACTCTGTGCCTACCGATTCGATAGGTACTATCTGGTCAATCCCGATGTCGCGGCTTCCGCTCTGCGGCGAGCCTTTCCATGAACCCACGTTGACTACAATCGGCTTATTTGATTCGATGAGCGTACCCAAAAAGCCTTCGTCGTTTTCGGGCCGATTGGGCTCGGAGTATGTTGACATTACGTAAGCCTGCCCTTTGCCCAGGTTGATGGTGACCGAGCCGTTTACTATGCCGTTTCGTGGGCCGGCCAATGTCAATCGGGGACGCAGGTTGGATACGACAATTGTAGTATTGTCTTCCGTGGCCATCATGCCGATAAAATGGCAGCGGTCATTTCCGTAAGTAGAAAGCAGATGCCCGGCTCTGAATTCGGTGCCGGTAGCTATCCGGCCTTTGCAAGTCAGAGAGCAGGCATGATCGCGATCGCCGCTGTTTGCTCTGAAATTGGCATAAAAAGGTTTTGGCCCGTGAATGACCAGCCCGCGATCAAATAAAACCAGATTAAGTCTTGCGTTGTCAATAACCACCCGCGATGGTACGCCTGTGGCGATATCTACACGTCTCGGCAGAGCATTGGAAATCGTTACCGTTCTGAAAATTCTTCCTGCGCCGTCTTCAAGCGTAACCGTAAAAGGGATAGTTTCGGGCGTTGATAAATAGAGAAATTGTTCGGGTTGATCGCTCCTCGCGTGCATTGGCGGAAGCCAATGAATGGTATCCAGTTGCGCATTTAGCGACGCACCTGTTGCCAAAAACAGTAAAAGAAAAAGGAGACGAAACATTTTCGAAAAGATATTTCATAATTAAGCCAATCAAAAGTATCTATTTTATGCTAAATTTTCTGCTTTAGTCCCTGACGATTCTTGTCTCGGGCGCTTTAGTGCTTTGCTTTTTGAAAAAATGAAAAAAATTCTCATTGCACCGGATAGTTTTAAAGAAGCACTTTCTGCCAGGGAAGTGTGTGCGGCTATCAAGGACGGAATCAAAAAAGGCGACCCATTTTCCGAATGTACTCTGTTTCCTTTGTCAGACGGAGGCGAGGGAGTGATGGAAGTATTAAATTTTCATCTCAAGGGCAAGATAAGAAATTTGGAGGTACAAGATTCTTTGGGTCGGAAAATACATGCGCAATACGCTTTACTGCGCGACAATAAAACAGCCGTTATCGAAATGGCGCAGGCGGCGGGACTTCAACTACTTTCCAGCGCGGAGCGAAATCCTCTCAAAACCTCCACTTTCGGTGTTGGACAGCTTATTGAAAATGCCATTCAAAACGGCGTGGAAAAAATTCTGCTTTGCATCGGTGGCAGTG
>CALMIT010000022.1 GCA_937864255.1 uncultured Saprospiraceae bacterium | reverse complement strand
TTAGATTCAATGGCGGCGCTTTGACTGATCAGCGGCTCTTTTCTAACCTGGGCGCCGGAACCTACGAAGTGGAGGTAATTGACGCCAACGGATGTACGGATGCCATCACTTTTACTATTTCGGAGCCGCAGGAACTTTCAGTCGAAATTGTAATCGTGGCAGATAATGACCCGATTATTTTGGGTGATAGTATTCGTCTGAATGCCATCACGAATTATGCGCCGGAACTTTTAAATTCAATTCAATGGACGCCGCTGGAGCAATTCCCCAATTGTGATGAAGTGAACATCACCAATTGTCTCAGCGCAGTGGTGCAGCCGAACGGTACGACCATTTACACCGTCAGGGTTGAAAACCTGAATGGATGCGTTGCACTGGATGATACTACGGTGGCGGTGAGGAAGATACATCCTGTATTTATTCCCTCAGCGTTTTCACCCAACGATCAGGATAATATCAACGACGTATTCCAGATTTTCTCCGGTCCACAAGTCGCGAGAATCAAATCTTTTCTCGTATTTGACAGGTGGGGCACAACGGTGCATGAATATTATGATTTTGCACCGGACGATCCCGAACATGGGTGGAATGGATTTTACAGAGGAAAGCGTATGAATTCGGCGGTATTCGTTTACTTTGCCGAGATAGAATTCAAAGACGGGCTTGTTGAAATTTTCAAAGGCGACGTCACTTTGAAATAAAGTTTGGGTTTAAAATGATGGGCGGCTTCGGGAAAATTATTCCCCGAAGCCGTTTTTTATTAAGCGAGTGTTTTTACCAACTGTACTATCCCGCCGATGATGTATTGAATACCAATGGCCATTACAATGAAACCCATTATCCTGCTGATAGCTTTCAAGCCGGCTTCTCCCATCAGTTTATACAAAAAAGGAGAAGTTCTTAAAGTCAGATACACCAACGCGCCCGTAGCAAGAATAACCAGCGCGATAACGCCCCGGCTGCTCCAGTCCTGATATTCGGAATACAAGCTGATCAACAGTGAAATAGAACCGGGACCCGACAGCATCGGCATCGCCATCGGAGAGAAAGAAATGTCTTCTTTTTCCATGGCTTCCTGGCGTACTTTTTTATCCATGCCTCTTCTTACTTCAAATTTACCCCCCAAAAGCGAATAGCCGGAACTTAAAATTACCAATCCGCCGGCAATCCGCATCGCGTTTACGCTGATACCAAAAAAGCTGAGGATATATGCGCCTCCAAAAAAGAAACTCAATAAAATGAGTACAAAATAAAGGCTGGTGTGCAGAGAAGTGCGGCTTCTTTCTTCCGCCGTGTAATCGGGCGTGAGCGATAAAAAAACGGGTACGGCGCCTATCGGATTTACCACCGAAAAGAGTGAGGCGAGGATGGCTATAAATAACTCTATCATAATTTAATTCTGTTTGAAAAAACGACAAACCTGTTTTTTAAAACATTATTTTACAAAAGACGTAAATTCTTGAAAAGGGATACATTAATTTTTGGAAATATTTTTTAAGATTTTGTGAAGCGCTACCTTTGAATCTGTTTTATTTTTCGAAAAAAAATTAACTGTCTGAAAAAATAACCGCCGATGAATATTTCTGTCGCGTCATGTATCGCTGATTTGCTTTTTGAACGGGATACGGTCATTTTGCCGGGATTCGGCGGCTTTACGGCGGAGTACAAAAGTGCCGGTATTGATCAAGTGCAAGGTCTCATCCAGCCTCCGTCCAAAGAAGTTCAGTTTAAAACCAACCTTGTTTTGAACGACGGCGTGTTGGTGGATTTTATAAAAACAAAATATTCCATAGAAGCCGCGGAGGCGCAGGAACAGGTAGATGATTATATTCAAAATCTGCGTGAAAGGCTGGCCAAAAAAGAAATCGTGCAAATCCCGGATGTGGGCAAACTTTATCTTGATTTCGAAAAAACTATAAAATTCCTGCCCGATAAAACGAATTTTAATAAAGAGTCTTTCGGGCTTCCGGCGTTGAATTTTTACCCGGTTTTGCGCAACAAAGAAGAAGTGATCGCCCAGACTGCCCAATCTCCGTCTGCCCGGCCAGCAAACCAGCCCGCGGACACTTCGTCCAAAAAAGCTGCACGAATCACGCCGCACCAGATTTTACCCTGGTTGATTGCTGCGTCGGTTTTTATTTTGGGCATCAGCCTTTATTACTACTACGACAGGTACATTGATAAATTTGATGAGACGAGTGAGGAAGATTTGGCAAGTCTGAAAGAAAGACTGAATATCAAACCTTCGCTCGAAGACACGGCGCTTTTAAATGAGTCGCCTGCCGCGCAGCCTGAAACGAAAGCCGAAATAAATGAAGCAAAAAATATTCCTGCCGAGCCTGTGCCAGATACGGAAGCGCCAACTTTGGCGCCCGGCAAAAAAGAGTGCATCATTATCATCGGCGGCTTTTCAAATAAAACCAATGCCGAGAAACTTGTAAAAAAATTGTACCGGGACGGTTTTGAACCCTACAGCGACCTTAAAGGGTCTCTGACGCGCGTGGGAGTGCAATTTGCTTTTGATACGGAAAGCGAGGTAAATGAAGTTTTGGAAAAAGTGCATGACCGTTACAACAGCAGCGCCTGGGTTTTGAAAGCTGAATAAATGAGCGCGTTTTAAAACATCAAAAAACTCACGGCTGCCGTTCCAAAAACGAATAGTAAAAAGAGAAACAGGTAAGAAAAATTGAGTATTCCCCACTTTACCATTGTTTTCAGAACGCTCTGATTATAAAAGTTTTTCATGGCGATAAACTGGTAAAAAAGCACGATCAAAAAAACAATCGCCCAGAGCGCGCTTTCCGATTCGCCGAAAAAAAGAAAAGCCGGCGTCATTATTAAAAAAGCAAACGAATGGTAATGGAATGAAAAAATGAGGTGTTCGACAAAATACCGCCCGCTTCTCATATACAAACCTTTCAAAATGAGCGCCACCATCGGCATCATGAGTAAAACCATCCAAATCAGATTCCCCAGGACATATCTTGCAAATCTTGAGGGATCTCTGTAAAACTGTTTGATCTGTTTTAATGCGATTTTGCCCAGAAAACTTTCTACCTGATATAACTTAACCAGCGTGTCCACAGGCAGGTGATATATTTCCGATTCTT
>CALMIT010000021.1 GCA_937864255.1 uncultured Saprospiraceae bacterium | reverse complement strand
AATGGGTGTCTCGCTGCCCACGCGGCGAATTTCGGAACGCTCGATGGCGCGCAGCAGCTTGGGCTGCATTGCCAGGTCGAAGTCTCCGATCTCGTCGATCAGCAGCGTGCCGCCGTGGGCGCGCTCGAACACGCCGCGCCGCGTGGCGACGGCGCCGGTGAAGGCGCCGCGGTCGTGACCGAACAGCTCGCTTTCGACAAGCTCACTAGGTACGGCGGTGCAATCGAAGACCACGAACGGGCCCTCCGCGCGCTTGCTGAGCTCGTGAATGGACTCGGCCAGCACTTCTTTGCCGGTGCCCGTTTCGCCGAGTATCAGCACGGTGGCGTCCGTATCGGCTACCTGCTCCACCTGCGCCAGTATTTTTTTATAATTTTTATTGGCGGAAATGCTGTTGTTGAAGTTGTAAGAAAGATTGATTTCCGACTGCAAGTATTCATTTTCGAGTTCAAGCTGTTTTTTCAAAAGTGCATTTTCTTCGAGCGCGGCGCTTAGCCTGTTTTCTTTTTCCTTCCTCGCCGACACATCGCGGAGAATGCCGCAGAAAAAAACTTCGTCGCCGGTTTCCCAGGTTCCGAGCGAGATTTCAATGGGAAATTCCGAACCGTCTTTTCGCAGGCCTGCCAGTTCTACGACATGCCCGATCACGCGCTGTTTTTTAGTTTTTAAATACCGGTTGATACCTTCGATGTGTTTTTCGCGGTGGTGCTGCGGAATGATTGCAGACAGCGGCTTGCCGAGAATTTCTTTTTCTTTCCAGCCGAATATTTTTTCGGCGCTTTGATTCCAACTGATAATGTTGCTGTGTCCGTCAGCGATGATGATGGCGTCGGTAGCAGAATTGACAACCGAACGAAACTGCTCCCGGCTTGTTCGCGCAGCTTGTTCAGCCTGTTTTCTTTCCGAAATATCTATCAAACGCCCGCAGGCGAATTCTTTACCATCAAATTTTACGAGGCTGATGATAGCGTCTATGGGAATTTTTTTTCCGCTTTTGGTGGTCACTTCCAGTTCGTTTTCTATGATTTGCCCGCTGCGCAACCGGTCCCAACTTTCTTCAAATTCTTTTTTACCGAAGCCGGGGAAAAGATCGAGCACATTCATTTTTGAAATTTCACCGGCGGAATATCCCAGCGTCCGGTAAAAGTGTTCGTTGCAATAATAAAAACTGCCGTCGGCGTGCAGCCAGTAAACCATGTGAGGCGCCTGGTTGATAGTCGCCTGGGCCAGTTCTATTTTTTCGTCTCTTTTTCTTTTTTCGGTCAGGTCGGTCACGGTGGCGCAGTGATATTCTTCGCCATTAAGTTCGAGGTGCACGGCCAAAATTTCTACCGGAAATAAAGTCCCGTCTTTTTTCTTAAACCATTGTTTATCAGAATGATAAGTTTTTTCTTCTTTTACACGCTCCCAGTGACGCAGCCATTTTTCACGCGGCACTTCGTCGTTCAGATCAAAAGTTTTCATGCGGAGCAGCTCGTCTTTTGAATAGCCCATATTGGTGCACGCAATGTCGTTGGCATAAAAAATAGAGGCGTCTTTTTTGATCCAAAACATCATTTCGTGCGCCTGATCTATCAATTGTTTGCTCAGCGTAAGCTGTTTTTTTTCTTCGATGACGTCAGAAAGATTCCGGCAAAATTTGCACAAAATCGCTTTGTCTTCGTATTCGATGTAGTTCGTGATGGTTTCTACCGGAAACAGCGTGCCGTCTTTCCTGATTTTGTTGACGTAGGCTTTTACCACCTTTTCTTTTTTGAAAAAATCCCAGTTGTCTGCCCAGTCTTTTTTGGAAAGATCAGAATCAAGTTGAAAAATTTTCAGGTTGTAGAGTTCTTCTTTTGAATAACCGAAAGTTTCCACGCACACATTGTTGGCGTAGATAATCGAACCTTCCGCATCTACCCAAAAAATCATTTCACCAGCGTGATCAAGCGCGTATTTTGTAAGTTCGAGCGGCTGAAACCGCGCAGTAATGTTGGACACGTCGCGAATGGCGCCGTACAATTTTACGGTTTGCCCTTCCGAGTGATAAGCCACGGCGGTGCATTCCACGTCTTTTGTCCGCCCGTCTTCAAAGTGCAGTTTCAAATCCAGGTGAAGCGATTTGCCCGTTTTCAGCGTTTCTTCGATAGCTGATTTGAAGGCGGTCTGCGCTTCCTCGCTCAGGAGCGCCGAGCCGTAGTCCCACGCATTTTCAAAGGTGAGTTGTATTTCTTTTTGGTTGATTTCCAGTATGTTATAAATTTCAGATGTCAGCAGGAGTTCGTTTTTGAGCAGGTCCCACTCCCAGCCGCCCACTTTTGAAATACTCGCCACGAGGTCGAGCATGTCTTTGTACCTGTTTTTTTCGATCAGGTTTTGCGCCAGCCCCACGCATACTTTTTCAGTACCCACGTCTATCAGCAATCCTTTCATCCGAACAGGATAGAGCAGCCCCTCGGCTGTGACGTACTCGGTG
>CALMIT010000020.1 GCA_937864255.1 uncultured Saprospiraceae bacterium | reverse complement strand
CCGTCGTTGTCAGAGTCAGTGTCGGCGATGCCGCAGCCACAAACCCCTGGGGCAATTTTATTCGGGTCATTCGGACAGCCGTCGTTGCAGTCGGCAGTACCATCGTTGTCCTGATCAAAGCCTTCGTCGGTATTTCCGTCGCAATTATTATCCACATTATCACATACTTCCGTAGCGCCCGGATTGATTGCGCCATTGCTATCGTTACAATCGTCAGTACCGTTGCCATTTAATTGGGTAAGTAAAAAGCCGTTTAATGGTCTTTCGCATTGCACAACCGAAGCGCTGCCATAAGTATCGCCATCGGCGTCAATATACCAGGTTTGCCCCGGATACTCATTTACGTCTGTATCATCGCAATCCGTATCATCTGCAACGTAGCCACCGGGCTGATCGCAATCCATTATACTGACGGCAGGATTTCCGTATCCGTCCGAGTCATTGTCCTGATACCAGGTTTGAACAGTACAGGGCGGATTGGGTGCAAATGCCAGCAGACTGCCATAAGGCAAAGCGCCGTCGGTAATTTGAAAATGCTTGAGGGCAGTATAAGTCGAACCTGAAAAATCGTATTCAAAAATAACACCCCCAGGAGGACCGTCCGTGGTCATACCATACAATTTGCCGTTGACTGCTATTACACCGTTTCCTTCCGGGAAGCCGCCATCATTCACATAATCAAATTCACGTAAAGTAGTATAAGTGGTGGTTGCGGGATCAAATTCAAAAAGCACACCTGCATCGAAGCTACCGCCCTGCAAGCCCGTCCCGTAAAGTTTTCCGTTGTAGGATAACAAGCTACCGTAGGGTGCGCTACCATCTACCCCAAAATCATAAATCACATTATAAGCGGTAGTGGTTAAATCGTATTCATAGATGGCTCCGGTATTGTTGTTGCCGCCTTGAAGCGTCATGCCATATAATTTGCCATTCAATTCGACGACATCATTACCATCCGGGTAGCCCGCATCGCCATTCATCGGGTCAAAATGGTGCAAAACTGCGTAGGTACTTGTAGATGGGTTATACTCAAAAAGTACGCCTCCATCCTCATTTCCACCTGTAGTGGTGGTACCGTAAAATTTTCCGTTCACCTCAGTCAGGCTGCCGAAAGGATTCTCTCCCGTGAGATTTTGAAAATTGCGCAGGACTGTATAGGTAGTTGTGGAAGGATCGTATTCAAAGAGTACCCCGTCGTTGGTATCTCCGCCCAGGGACGTAGTTCCGTAAAGTTTACTATTGAAAAGCAACAAATTGCCTAGTGGTTGTTCGCCGTTAGCGCCATCAAAGTCATACAAATTTGTGTAGGTGTCTGTATAAGGATCGTATTCAAAAATCACTCCCATGCTGTTTTGACCACCGGCAGAAGTCATCCCGTAAAACTTATCATTAAAGACCGTCAAATCACCGTAAGGAGCTTCTCCGCTCCCAATGGCAAACTCATACAATACCGCGTAAGCATCCAAGCCCGGATCGTACTCAAAAATAACTCCCCCACCATTCTGCCCGCCGGTAGAAGTCATCCCGTAAAGTTTTAGAGAAGTATCCGTGTACCCGTCGCAATTGTTGTCAATGCCGTCCACCACTTCTGTCTCTCCGGGATTGATTGCCGGGTCGCCGTCGTCGCAGTCGGTGCTATCGGCGACATAGCCCATGTCGCAGGTTTGGCAAAATACCTGGCTATTCTCCGAATCGCCATAATTGTCGTTATCCGAATCGAGATAGCAGGTGATTTCCATGGGACAGCAAGCAGTCGGTATCAGAGGTCCGTTTACTGTCGCAGGAATAAAGCAAAGCGGCGCCGAGCTATAAGTAATTCGCGCGTTGGCGCCGGCAAGTTCATTGGACGAAGGAGTACGAGCCTGCGTACCGTTAGCTAAAGCGAAGTGCATTACCTCGCCGGGGGCAATGGAGTGCGCCAAACCATGTGCGTGCCCCAACTCGTGTACGGCTACGGATTCGAAATCGTATTCCAGAAACCCGGGAGCAGCAGGACCATATTCCCAGGGAAATCCCGGAGCAGGAATTGGCGGAAATTGCATATCAATTTCATCTACCCACCAGACCGTATTAAACTGATTACATGCTCCTGTGGCAGAGCCGCTTAACCGTGAAGTAGCCTGACCCAAAATGCCGGGGGACAAGGTAGCGTTAAAGGTTACGACATTTACTCCGTCCAGTGTTGAAGTATTGATTGCCGTAGTGCCGGAGGCTATCCAATTCATGCCCGTGGAACACTTCCAGGTATTGAGCGCCCGCTCGAAGGCTGCTTTAGCGGGGGCGTTGCTGTCAAAATCGGTATTGTACACGAAAGTGTATCCACCCGATCCATTTTTATCTACGTGGTTATATCGCTGCCGGGTTGTTGAGCCGAAGCCGGCAAAGGAACTGTTGATTTCAATATGACTGTAGTTAATGTTGAGATTTGATCCGGAAGTGAAGGCGCCGTTAACATTGA
>CALMIT010000019.1 GCA_937864255.1 uncultured Saprospiraceae bacterium | reverse complement strand
GATTTTGTTCACCACGTTTTTTGCTTCATCTGCCGTTTCCACCAAAAGTCGCCCGACGGCTACTTCCATCGTTCCGGCTATGCCCGCGCCCTCGCCTTCCGAAAGCAGCACAAAATAATCGTCGGTAGGAAATGACTCGATAGGATCGTGCGATTCAATCGTTTCGTCAACCGGAATAAAATTTCCGCCTTTTTTATAAATGTCCCTGTAATCGAATGATCCGTCGCCGAAAAGCAGTAAATATTTGAAAGATTCGGGACGGCGGTCGTAAAGCATTTTTACAAAATCGCGCATACCGACAGGATCAACGCGACCGGAAGAAAATTCGTTGAAAACCTGCCCGATTTCGATAGTCGCTACTTTGAAATTATTGAAATTCCGCCGATGCTCCGCTAATTGCTGAACAGCTTCTTCAAAATCAGGATGATACAAAATAAGCAGGTTGGTCTCTCCCAAACCGTGCAGATTTTGGTTATTGATTTTATTGATTTCGACCGGAGTATTCAGGCTGGCATTTTTGTTAAATACAATAAAATTTTTCAGTTCGCCCTGTGTGGCAGCGCTGAAAGAAAACTGATCGCCATTCAGATTTCCATTCTGGATTTTTGGAAATAAAGGATTGGTAATGTCCCAAATTTCATGACTTGCATTTATGCCGCCTATCCTGAATTCCGAAACCGGGTAGCTGAGTGAATTTATATCTTGAAAAACCAATTGATCACCCGCCATGCGCAATTTTCTGCGCGCCTGCATTTCCACATAGTCCAGCCAGCCTTCGCTGCTGATGGCAAAATTCGGATATTCGATAGTCACTTCTATTTTATCAGAATTTGCATTAAATGTGCCGCCGGCAGAGCGGCTGAAAGCAAAAGTGTCTTCGTTGGTGCCTTGCCCCACGCTCGAAAATGAATTGCTTCTGAATTCTTTACCGCCCGCTTTTATCAAAAAATAAGTGGACGAGCCGAAGGCGCGCCCTGCAAATTCTGCCTTGACATACACCGGCGCTGAACTAACGAGGTTGGGAAAATTGAAAAAATCGGCATAGCTGCGCGAGCGGATATTTTTAAATTGGTCGCCGTACCAGCGCTGTCCGCTGCCCTGAGTTTGATTCCAGTCGCCCAGCAAGTTGGATTTATCTTCTTCAAATCTCAGATAATCATCAAATTCATCAGTAGAGTACGTAGCGCCCGAAGCAGCATTTTGGCTGCCGATGCGCAGTCCGGGGGTAGTGTCAATTTTTAAAAAATAGAAATTTCTGGAATCGAAGGCATTTTTGGGTTGGTAAAAAGTTTTGTCAGTTTGGTTGAAAAAACGCTTCTCCGGGCCTTCGGCGTAAAAGAGAATGAAATCGCCGGCGTCAAATTTGCCATCTGACTCGCCGGCGACGAAAATAGCATTTTCGACTAAGTCTTTTTCATGATTGTTATAACCCGCTTGAATCAATCCGGGCAGCATTCCGCCGCCATTCCCAAAAATTTTGATCTGACGGGGATCTACCCTGTCAATATCAATCTTGGCGGTGTTTTTGAGATAATTGTAGTCAAGTTTTACAATGCCTGATTTTTCAAAAGCCATTTTGTAAATATCGCCGGCGGCAAGTACGGAAGTAGAAGTTTGGGCAGAGGAAACCACCCAGAGTGTTGAAAAAAACGCGATAAAGAGGATCGTTTTATTCATTTTCGATATAGTTATTGGTGAAGACGCTCATTTTAGATGCCGTATGCGTTGAAAAACGGAGGCACAAAAATCGTATTGCCTGTTAAGAAATTGCAAAGGTGAAAATAGAATTTCTATCTTGCGGCGTTATATCGCTGCAATGCAAACTTAAAATAAAAATTTTCTGCGTAACCTTTACAGAAGGTAAATGAAAAGACAAATACAACTTTCCGTCCTGATTGTTTTTCTGTTCAATATGCTGCACGCGCAGGATCCTATTTTTAGTCAGTTTTATGCAGCGCCCATACAAATCAATCCGGCTTTTGCGGGAAACACCCTTGCGCCGCGCATTTCTTTGAATTATCGCAGTCAGTGGCCGTCGTTTAATAATGCTTATGTGACTTATGCGGCATCTTACGAGCAGCTTTTCGAGCGCGCCAACAGCGGACTCGGATTAATGGTACAATCGGACAATGCGGGCGACGGCGTACTGCGTACAACCGGATTTAGTGCCACGTATGCTTACAGGCTTACTTTTCAGAGAGATTTTTTTATAAAATTCGGCGCTGAATTTGGTGGTACACAAGTAAGTTTGGATTGGAATAAATTGCTTTTCACCGACCAAATTGATCCGATCAACGGACCAACAGGGCCGGGCGGCATCCCAAACCCCACAGACGAAAATCCTCCCGAAAGTCTTACAAAATCCTATCTCGATATTTCGGCGGGTATGCTGGTTTTTTATTTGAAATTTTTTGTCCGCTTTTTTGCCCAGCACCTGAATACGCCCGACGAGACTATTTTGGGTGTGAATGAACAATTGAACAGTGGTTTGCCCGTGCGGTGGACTTTACACGGCGGCACACAAATCACGCTCGTGCGCGGTACCCGCAAAAGCTGGCCGGTTTTTGTATCGCCCAACGCCGCTTTTATAAAACAGGGAGATTTTGGACAAATTGATGCAGGCGCATATTTCGGATTCGGGAAATTTTTTGCCGGCGGCTGGTACCGCCACGCTTTCAGCAACCCGGATGCGGCTATCGTGCTGGTAGGTTTTCAAAGCGGAATTTTTAAAATCGGGTATAGCCTGGATGTAACCGTAAGCGAACTTGCTACGTATGGTACGGGCGGAGCGCATGAGGTTTCATTGACTTTGAATTTTGAAAACAGCGAATCATTTCAAAAAAGAAGGAGGGCTTCAAGATTCAATGATTGTTTTCAACTTTTTAGATAACATTGTGACTTTTTTACATAAATGTATTCTGTGAAGAAGGTTTTAGCGACTGTTAAGATTCGGTTTTTAAAACAATTTTCATTTTTAACTTTCGTCAAAGTTGGTGATTTCGATTTTTCACTATCTTTGTCCGTCTTTTTTCAAAACCAAATTTTTTTATCGAATGAAAAAACTGCTGCAATTTAGTGTTGTAAGCCTTTGTGCCATCCTTACTTTGTTTTCGTGCAAATCCGGCGAACGCTCTGACACGACCGGATGGAAGATGAACGATCAAAAATGGGGCGGGTTTGAAAAGCTTGATTATGAAGGGCAAGCTACCGGTCCAAATCTGGTACTCGTTCAGGGAGGTACTTTCGTAATGGGATTGACTGAGCAGGATGTCACCTACGATTGGAATAATATCCCTCGCCGCGTTACTGTTTCTTCTTTTTACATGGACGAAGCCGAAGTTACCAACCACCAATACCGCGAATATCTTTACTGGTTGAACAGAGTTTTTGGCGAATCTTACCCGGAAGTTGGCAAAAATGCTTTGCCCGACACCCTGGTTTGGCGCGAAGAACTTGCATTCAACGAGCCTTTCGTTGAAACCTATTTCCGCCACCCGTCTTATGATGATTATCCAGTAGTTGGCGTAAACTGGTTGCAGGCAAATGATTTTGCTGCCTGGAGAACCGACCGCGTAAACAATATGATTCTCATCGAAAGAGGCGTATTGAACGTAAATGCGGAAGAAAGAGACGAAGATAATTTTAACTCAAAAGCGTACTTGTCCGGTCAATATCAGGGCGATGTAAGAAAAAATCTTAAAGACCTGAAAACAGGCGGTGAGCGCGCAGTTCGTTTTGAAGACGGTATTTTATTGCCGGAATATCGTTTGCCTACTGAGGCAGAATGGGAATATGCCGCACTCGCTTTGATCGGCAATCAGACCTCCGAGCAAGACGAAAGAATTTCTGACCGTAGAATTTATCCCTGGGACGGAAACACCGTTCGTTACCAAAAACGCAACAGATACCAAGGCGAAATTTTGGCAAACTTCAAACGTGGCGGTGGCGACTATATGGGTATGGCGGGCAAATTGAATGACAATGCTCACATTCCTTCACCTGTTCGTACATTCTTCCCGAACGATTTTGGACTTTACAATATGGCAGGTAATGTCAGCGAATGGGTTTCTGACCTTTACAGACCGTTGACCACTGATGATATTCGTGATGTGGAAAACCAGGATCTTAACCCTTACCGCGGTAACCGTTTCAAAACTTTGGTTTTGGACGAAAACGGCGCACCTGTTGAAAAAGACAGCTTGGGACGTTTGAAATATCGCGATGTGGAAGACGACGAAGTAGCTGATCGCGACAACTACAAACGTGGTAAAGTTCACGACTACCTTGATGGCGACAAAGAATCGGAAGTTTTTTACGATTATGGAAAAACAACTCTGATAAGCGACAAAGCGCGCGTAATCAAAGGTGGCTCCTGGGCAGACAGAGCTTATTGGGTTTCTCCGGGTTCGCGCCGTTTCCTCGAAGAAGATAAATCTTCCCGTTCAGTTGGTTTCCGTTGTGCGATGACACGTACCGGCGGCCCGACAGGCAACGAAGATACTGCCGGAAACAAGTTTAAAACGAAACAGAAAAAAGTTAAAAGAAGATATTAATCTCCTTTAGTTCGATAAAGAAAGCCCGATGGGAATTTGATTCTCGTCGGGCTTTTTCATTTTTGAATTTATATTTGCTGTCAACCAAATTTTAAAAAATAATGGCAAGTATTTTATTTGAAAAAATAGAGGGCGTAGCCAAAATTGCACTCAACCGCCCCGAAGTATTTAACAGCTTCAATCGTGAAATGGCGCTGGCTTTGCAAAATTGTCTTGACGAATGCGCCCAGGATGATCAAATTCGCGCCATTTACCTGACCGGAACAGGAAAGGCTTTTTGTGCCGGACAAGATTTGCAGGAAGTAGTCAGCCCGGACGGCCCTACTTTGACCACAATCTTACAGGAGCATTATAACCCAATTATATCGCGGATTAGAAGTATTGAAAAACCCTTCGTTTGTGCGGTCAACGGCGTGGCGGCCGGTGCAGGAGCGAACATCGCGCTGGCTTGCGACATCACGGTGGCAAAAGAATCGGCGAGTTTTATCCCGGCATTTAGCAAAATCGGTTTGATACCAGACAGTGGCGGCACTTTTTTCCTGCCCCGCCTGATTGGGTTGCAAAAAGCGACCGCGCTCATGATGCTGGGAGAAAAAGTCACCGCTCCCGAAGCCGAAAAAATGGGCATGATTTATAAAACTTTTCCGGATGGAAATTTTGAACAGGAGAGTTTCGCGCTTGCCCAAATATTAGCACAAATGCCGACCAAAGGTCTTGGACTGACCAAACGAGCATTGAATCAATCACTTTTCAACGATTTGAAAACGCAGTTGGAAGTCGAGGATAAATTACAAACCGAAGCCGGCACGACGCACGATTATAAAGAAGGCGTCGCTGCGTTTTTGGAAAAAAGAAAGCCCGCTTTTCGCGGCAATTAGGTTTTATCGGATTTTACTTCTTTCCAGATTTTGTAACTGGTTTCCATGGTTGGTTTTGAATCGGGCGCTTGTCGCAATGGCTCACATTCTTTCAAATATTCACGACACTCGGAGGGCAGTTTTTGGTACAATGCCGTGCCTTCGGTTTTCCATTGCAGCATTTCGTCTGATACTTGCCGGATAATTTTTCCGGGATTGCCGGCTACCACGCTCCGCTCGGGAAT
>CALMIT010000018.1 GCA_937864255.1 uncultured Saprospiraceae bacterium | reverse complement strand
GAGCATTCAAAAAATCATAACCGTTCTCAATACCCAATAAAGGAGAAGTATAACGCTTTACAAAAGAGGCTCCCGGAACTACCCGAAATTTGCTCACATATTGGTTGACATAATCCGGAAAGCGCGCCTGGTGCTCCAGAATCTGGGAGTAAAAATATATTTTATCGTCCAGCGCCCAGCGCATTTCGGCGCCCCGCTGGTTGTAGAACATCAGCCGGTCGCCCTCGCCCGACATGCCGCCGCCCTGCAGATTGATGACCGGATTGAAGGAGAAAAAAAAGTCTTTTATATGCAGTTCATAAAAATGAGCCGGCGTTTTATAGAGTGCTTTCAACAAGGGTTTATCCCGGGTCTCGAAGTAATCCGGCTCAGCATTTGTTTCTGAGGTCACCGAATATAAGGTCTGACTGCTGTCTGTGTAGATTATTTTCTGAGCAGCTATTTTCTGCGTTTTTCTGTACTTATAAAACCACTCATTATTGTCCCGGAATAAATAGCGCAGGTCCGAGCGGTCCAGTTTACTCCATTGGGCGCCGGTCAAAGTATCAAAAGCAACCGCAACTTCAGCAGCATCTTTGCGACTATACCCCTTCAATGCCGTATGGTATGGCGTAGCCGCACCCGACAAGATCCGCATGCGGTCGAGTATTTGGTAGCCTTCGCTGCCCAATGGAAGGGTTGATTCCTGGGCTGGTAAAACCAGCGAAAGAAGAATAAAGAACCCGATTACCGGCAACCGGTTCCCGGTGTTGGGTTCCCGGAAGCGCGTTGGATACATCGTAAATCGTGAACGAATTAAATGATCACACCACGCCAAGGCGTGACATGGCTGGCATTTCCACACAACTATTTGATTTAGAATGACCCTAAATTTCACAAAATTTTGTTTCCAACCCAATCGTAGTTCAGGCTACTCGTCCTGACTCCTGGTACCAGATGTTGATGTGCTTTATCTTTTTCAGCGCTTAATTTTTCATTTGCTGATGACCGGATGGGGAGAATCGGTACCTGCCGCCAAACATTCAGATGAGGGAAGGAGACGTGGTAACTTGTTTCTGGCGCCCGGTTT
>CALMIT010000017.1 GCA_937864255.1 uncultured Saprospiraceae bacterium | reverse complement strand
TTTTCAGTAAGTTAAGCCCCAGAAATGCCTGCTCGGTGATTTTGTGTAAAGCATCCGGAGCAATGTGTCCCAAAAATTTTACCTGATTTTCCAGATTTAACCGCTGCGTCATTGCTCTTAAAAATGCCGACAAATCGCCTTCGCCGACGAGCCAGAGTTGAAAATCCGGCAAATATTTCATTGCTTCTATCATTTCTTCCAGACCGCGCCCTTCATTGAGTACGCCTTGGTAAAGCAAAATTTTTGATTCAAAATTCGCCCGACTTACTGGCTGGTTTTTAAAAACCGGAACATTTCTGATGATATGAAAATTCAGCCCGTAATTTTCTGAAAAAATCCCGGCGAGGCTTTGATTCACGGTGTAAGCGGCGTCGGATTTTGGAATCAGCCAATCGGCTACGAATTTCCAAACGTTGCGGGTAAAAGGGCGGTCAACAACTTCCGGCAGTTCGGTAAAATACTCGTGGGCGTCAAAAACCAACAAACGGCGTTTCAATTTTGCCGCTAAAAAACAGGCGGACAAGGTGTCAAGATCGACCGAATTAATGACATCGGACTTTTTTAAAAGCAGGTAAAAAAAGAGCCTGAAATTGTACTCGATGTAAAAGAGTTTTCCTTTTTCAAAAAACAACTTCAGTCTTTTTTGTGCGAATATTTGTGGGGAAAGCGGCTTTGAAGATTTTTTTTCCCTGCCGACGAGCGTGACTTCATAGCCGGCTTTTTGCAAACTCGTGCAAATGCGAATCATTCGCTGATCGTAGCTCAAATCATTGGTAACGGCACACACGATTTTTGACATGAAGCGGCATCAATTTTTGTTGGACAAACTCAGTTTTCCGGCTTCCTGTACGACCAGTTTTTCATCGAGCATAAACTCCAGCGCTCTCAACACTTTTTGGGCGTGCCTCGAATGAAAAGACTCGATCAAATGCGTTTCGGTCAATTTTTCTTTTTTGAGCAAGGTTATAATTTTTTCTTTAAAACGGCGGTAGTCTTCGTTTGAAAGTTCGGCGCCCGATCTACCGAGACACACGTCGCAAATTTTGCAGGGAGCGGCTTCCGTTTCGCCGAAATACTGCAATAACTGATGGCTGCGGCAACGCTGGGTAGTGGCATAAGCAATGGCTTTTTCGATTCTTTCCTGCTGCCGTTCTTTCCTGAAGCGGTACATCTTTGTATCAATTTCCAGGTTTTGCGCATCCACGCGTTCGCGTGTAAAAATCAACTGGGGCTTGTCTCTTTGCGGGTGATACTCGATGATGCCTTCCTTCGCCAGTCTGTTGAGTCCGTCAACCAATGCTTCCGGCGCGATTTTCATAAATTTTGCCACCCGTTTTTCATTGACAGGCACCAGGTGGTTTAAGATGCCGTCGTGTGCCCGGAGCAGCGTTTTGATGATGGAATCAAATTTTGGATTTTTAATTTGAAAATCGTACAAGGTTTCCCGCTCTACTACGAAGCGGAGCGTAGCCGGCGTGTACACTGCTTCGGTCATACTCAGCCAGCCCTCTTTTTCTAAAATTTGGAGGCAATTAAATGCTCGCACGGTTTCCAGTTGAAAGTTTTTGCAAAATTCAACCAAATCAAAATCATAACTCTGCCCCTGCCCGCCGCCCACAGCGATTTGAAAATAACTACCGAGCGCCTGATAAGTACGCCTAATTTCCTCAAATGCGGGAAAAGAAATTTCAAAATTATGCAGCAGATTGATTTTGTCAGTATTGGCGTACAGCAAAACGGCGTAGGACTTTTTGCCGTCGCGTCCCGCCCGCCCGGCTTCCTGAAAATAAGCCTCCAGATTGTCGGGCAAATCAAGATGCACGACCACACGCACATCCGGTTTGTCAATTCCCATACCGAAGGCGTTGGTGCTGACCATGATTCTGGTTTTATTCAAAATCCAGTCATCCTGTTTTTTTGACCTTTCCACATTGCTCAATCCCGCGTGGTAAAAGTCGGCTGAGAGCCCGTTTTTTTGTAAAAAGAGCGAAATTTCTTTGGTCAGTTTTCTGTTTCGCGCATAAACGACAGCGCTGCCCGGCACTTTTTTCAGTATGTCGAGCAGTTTTTCATTTTTATTTTCCTCTTCCAGCACCACATAAGCGAGATTATCCCTTTTAAAACTGTTTTTAAAAACATTCTTTTCTTTAAAACTTAGCTTTTCCTGAATGTCGTCCACCACTTCGGGCGTGGCTGTGGCTGTCAGCGCGAGTACGGGAATAGCCGGATGCAATTTTCTAATTTCGGAAATGAGCAAATAGGGCGGTCGAAAATCGTAACCCCACTGGGAGATACAATGCGCTTCGTCCACCGCCCAGAGGTTTATGTTCATTTTTGAAAGTCGTTCGGCTGCCATTTCAGTGGTCAGTCTTTCAGGTGAGAGGTACAGGAATTTTAGGTGTCCGAAAACGGCATTGTCAAAAATGCGGTCAATTTCTTTATAATCCATGCCGCTGAAAACAGCTTCCGCTGCGATGCCCCTTTTTTTCAAATTGTGTACCTGGTCTTTCATCAGCGCAATCAGGGGCGAAACTACCACACAAACGCCTTCATTAATCAACCCCGGAATTTGAAAACACACAGATTTTCCACCGCCCGTGGGCAATAAACCCAGCGTATCTTTTCCGGACAGTACGGACTCGATGATTTCGGATTGCATTGGCCGGAATGCATCATAGTGCCAGTATTTTTTTAAAATCGTGAGTGGCGTATTTTCCAATGTTTACAAGGCTTTTTAAAAGACCGGCAAATTTTTACCACATAAAATTAAACGGACTTTGTTTATTTTGAAGCGTCTTGAAGATTTTCAAAATTACTTAGAAAGAACAAATAAGCAATAGGATGAGTCAAAGCGATAACCAGGGCGCCAAATTGCTCGAAACTTTGGCCGATTTTTTAAAAGACCGGTTCAATCTTGAAGAAGACAAGGCCAGCGAGCGAGACACCATCTCGGAAATCCAAAAAGGTGTAGTTTTCCGCGGCACCAATTTGTGGATTTTGATTTTTGCCATCCTGGTTTGTTCGGTAGGTTTGAACGTAAACAGCACGGCAGTCATCATCGGCGCTATGTTGATCTCGCCGCTCATGGGGCCAATTATGGGTATCGGAGTGGGCGTCGGTATCAATGATTTTGAGCTGATTATCAAGGCATTAAAAAATATTGGAATTGCCGCAGCGCTGAGTGTACTTACCTCGATGACGTATTTTTTTATTTCTCCGCTCAGCGATGTGCAATCCGAATTGCTGGCGCGCACTCAGCCCACATTGTGGGACGTGCTGATTGCTTTTTTTGGCGGATTGGCGGGTATTATTGCCGGGTCGAGAAAAGAGAAAAGTAACGCCATACCTGGTGTTGCGATTGCCACCGCGCTGATGCCGCCGCTATGTACGGCAGGTTTTGGGCTGGCTACGGGCAACTGGAATTTTTTCTTCGGAGCTTTTTATCTGTTTTTCATAAACGGCGTTTTTATAAGTCTTGCTACTTT
>CALMIT010000016.1 GCA_937864255.1 uncultured Saprospiraceae bacterium | reverse complement strand
CTCGTAAAATTCTGCTTCCGTCACAATGCTGCCGTCTTTCCGGTAGCCCAGCGCTTCCATGATGTCGCCGTGGTGGCTCCAAAAAAGCGCCTCCATATCCGCCGGCAGTTCGTCTTTCCAGCCGCCGATTTTTCCTTTGCGGAAAAATTTGGAAGGGTCATTTTTGGTGCGATCGCCCAGCCCGTACGGAGTACCCGATTGTTTCAATTTTGAAAAAGTAGGCAAGTTTTCTGCCCGCGGCGGCGGCAAGTCGTACAATTTCCTGATTTTTTCTACCTGCCCGATTGGGTCCTGCACCAAATCTTCGTAACGAATTACCACATCGGCCTGCAAAATCCACTGCAAGGCATTCGCTGACCAGCCGCCAAAATTGGAGCCTTCGGCAGCGATGATGATTTCCGAAAGTTGTTGCAAAAAGCCGATGTGCGGCGAGACAAAATCTTTATTAAAATGCCCCCAGGAAGTGATGGCGTCCCTGCCGTCGCGCAAAATATAGATGGAAGGCTGCTGTCTGTACTCCGCCGGAATTTGCTGAAAAGGCAAATGCGTTTTTACAAATGAAAAGGCAGCGAGATCGCCCTCGAAAGCCCCCTTCAGGTCGTCGTGCATATCAAAAGAAGCAATGCCGTACACATCAAAAAGGATGTTTCTGAAAAAAGTGTTGCCCGAACGCGGATAAGATGCCAGCCAGATCATAAATTCTTAAATGCCAGATGTGAGATTTTCAAATTCAGAGATTCGAGATTTTGGGATATACGGCTGGAGAGGTTTGAAGTTGACAAATTGACTCTTTTAAAAAAAACATCCCTCAAAAACCAGTCTGGCATCTGGCATCTCAAATCTAAAAATCTCATATCTCCAAATCTCCTTTTAAAACTGAAAATAAATAAACGGCGGCTTACCAAAATTGGCAAACAGGATAATCAGGAAAATGAGCAAATAATAAAGCGTAAAACGCAGCCAGGTCGGATAACGACGAATGTCGAACTGGTGCTCATAATCACGTTGCATCCACTCAAAAATCACAAAGGGAATGATGTAAAAAAACCAGATTTTCATCACATCCGGATTTGGCACAAGCCATTTCGGATTTATGAACAAATGCACCATGTAACCAATCGAGGATTTTATATCCGGCGAGCGGAAAAAAACTACGGTCAGGCTGTTGAGTATAAATGTGAGCGCAGTCATCAGTGCTACCAGATAAGCCGCAGAATATAATTTTCGCAGGGCTTTTCGCGCCGTCATGTTCTGGCGTTTTAGTACGTTTGGAATAAAATACAGCCCGTTGCAAAGTCCGTAAGCGATAAAAGTCCAGTTGGCGCCATGCCACAAGCCGATGACCAAAAAAAGGACGATGATCGTGACAAAACTCATCAACCTTCCCCGATTAAAACGCGCTGCCATTGGTTTGTACAAATAATCGCGAAACCAGGTGGTCATCGAAATATGCCAGCGCGACCAAAAATCAGGAATACTTTTGGAAAAAATGGGCGCGCGGAAATTGGTCATCAATCTGAAGCCAAACAATTTTCCCGTTCCCACCGCAATGTCCGAGTATCCTGAAAAGTCTGCGTAAAGCTGGATGCTAAACATCATCATACCCAAAAACAAAGTGGGAGCGCTCTGATCGGTGTAAGTCGCAAAAATCTGATCCACCTGTACGCCGATGTTGTCGGCGATGACCATTTTTTTAAAAAAGCCCCAGAGGATTTGCCGCAAGCCGTCGGTGGAAAGGTCGCGATCAAATTTTCGCTCCGTTTCAAACTGTGGCAACAGGGACGCCGCCCGTTCTATCGGCCCGGCTACCAACTGCGGAAAAAAACTGACGTAAGCGAAAAAATTGACAAAATTATCGGTCGGTTGCAGGTGTTTTCGGTAAATGTCAATGGTATAACTCAGCGTTTGAAAAGTGTAAAAACTGATACCCAAAGGCAGGATCACATTCAGCGTGCGCACATTCAGGTGAATGCCCAAACCGGCAAAAGCCTCCTGGAAGGAAAGCACAAAAAAATCGTAGTATTTGAAAATGATGAGAATACCGAGGTTAACTGCCAAACTGAGATAGAGCAAATGTTTCGCAGTTAACCTCGGTATTCTCATCATTATCAAATACTACGATTTTTTTGTG
>CALMIT010000015.1 GCA_937864255.1 uncultured Saprospiraceae bacterium | reverse complement strand
AGTGAAATGGACATAGTCTTTTTTTAAGCGCGCCACAAGATAGGTTTTTCGAATATTGAATGGCGAATTTCGGATGGCGAATATTGAATACGACTTTCAGGTTTTGAAAACCGGAAGTTGTGAGGTGGAAGTTTGATGATCTATGTTTATTTTCGTAACAAAAACAAACCGAATGATAGACATATCCAATTATCTGGCCGCTTTAGTGGAAGTGGTCGGCGGCAGTTGGCTCGGAGACGCCAAAGAAAAAGCGAAATTTGAAAGAGACTTGAAACAATTCTTATTGCGTCAGCGGCAGGATACACATCTTGATATTTTCAAATTTGCCGAACGACACGAAGTTGATCAGACGAAGAATTCATTCCGCTGGAAAATTTATATATACCGCTCCGGCTGGAACAGGTGACACATTTTCCAGTCAACCGAAAAGATTACCAAAAAAACAGGGATACTAAAAAAACAAAGGCTAAGGTTCCTAAGCTGCTTGAAAATGTTGACATCGCCGATTTGTTAAACACACTGAACAGAGGACACGAGTACCGGAGAATTTTGATCACCGGCGACGGCGGCACGGGTAAGTCCACTTTTTGCAAATACATCGCCCGATATTTCAGTGGCGACGGCACAGGAAGTATCCCGGTTTTCAAACAGAAAAATGATAAATGGAATCTTTCGAATGTACGTGTCACCCCGAACTGGTGCCCGATCTTTTTGCGGTTGCGGGATTTGGAAACCGAACTGGAAAAATACAATCGTAAAGATTGGAAAGATAATTTTACCCTGGAGCGTTTTTTTAGTACGCGCTACAACGAAACGTATGAGACGCCTGCTTTTTATAATAAACTTTTCAAACACCTGCCCTGTCTTTTTTTAATTGACGGCATAGACGAAGTAGCGGAATTTAAGGATTTTGAAACTTTTATCATCAGGCGTATGGATGTGCTGCATTGGTTAAATGCCAGAACTGCTCAATTGGGAGATCTGAATCCCAAAAGCGCTTTTGTGCTTACTTCGCGTCCATTTGATTCTGCCGCATTGACGCGAGATTTTGCGCTACACCGGGTTCAGGCTTTTGAAAAACACGAAATCACTTGTTTTGCCGAACAGTGGTACACAGCTTTTGAAAAAACACTGGAGCAATTGATTGTCTGTACCCCCGAACCGTCCAGAAAGGCTTATTATCAATCCAAACTGGAAAACCTGCCCGACAATAAAAGCAGGTTTTTAAACGACCTGGAGAATCCTCACGTGATCGAGCTGATCGAAAACCCGCTGCTGCTTTCGCTGGCTATTTTGATACACAGCGTGGATGAGGGATTTGCTATCGGTAGCGTAGAGAAATTGTACGAAGCATTTATCAAAACACTGCTGTACCAATGGGACGACGTGCGGCAAATGAACTTTTTTCCAAAACTTTTGGGTGACAGGAACCTGGAAAATCTGGAGAAACTTATCCGCCGCCTGGCCTTTTATTTTTCTTCCAAAGAAACGGCAAAAATGAAAGTGCGGGACTTTTTGCCCTTTATGGAGCAAAGCGTGGAGCGTTTTAAAAGTACCTTGCCCGAGCCGGAACGAATCAATGAACTTTGTGTTCAATTGTTGCATGTTTTTCGCGACAGAAGCGGTTTGTTCACCGGCAGCAAAATCAGCGAGGAGGATTTTTTAGAAACTGAGTTTGAATTCCCACACAAAACTTTCCAGGATTACCTGACTGCACTAAGCATCGCCGAAGACGATCTTTTGCAAAACGGCGAAATTTCACTTTCCGATAAAGTCGGCAGTTCTTTTTGGGATCGTACCATAGAATTTTATGTAAACCTCAAAAACCCCGATTATTTTTTTAAAAAACATATAGAGGTACTTCAGCCCGATTCTTCATACATTGATACCATACATTATTTTACGCAGTATTTTTTATTGGCAAAAGATAAAAATGCCGGTATAGAAGATCAATTGGTGGAAAAGTATTGGGACATATTGACCAAATCCGATAATCCCAAATCCATACATAAAGCTGCCTTGTGCCTTAGCAAATTGGAAATGGATTTTGATTCAAAACTTTTAAAATATCTGGAGATACCTACATTTACTTATACTGAAGCCTTTAAAAAAGGAATGATTTTACAGTTGTTTACTATTAAGGGCGAATATCCGGCTATTAGAAAAATTATTTTGAATTACCTCGAAAATATAGAGTATGAAGAAATAGATGTCTTGAAAGAATTACTTTTTGTGTTGTCGTATTTAGTCATTGTACAAAAAGATTTCACCTTGTTGAAAGCTCGCTTATCGGTAATTTATAAAAATGACCTAAATACTAAAATAACCAGACTAATTCATTTACTGGATTTGATAGAGTTACAGGAGCTACAGAAGTTACGAGAGTTTATGGATTTGCGGGAGATGCAAAAGTTGCTGGAGTTTCGGAAGTTAAGAAATTTACATTCAGTGTACCGATTATACGGGAAAGCACGGTTTTATGTGGGGCTGGATTTAAGGGAGTATCGGAAGTATCGAATAGTCGGATTAAATCGCGGGGAATGGGATTTTTTGGAGTTTACGGATTTGCGGGGGGTGCAGAATCAATTATTTGAAGAATACATTAAAGTGTATGCTATAATTCCACATGAGATAGAAGAAATTTGCAAAAAAGTCCTCGCTATCCTCGAAAACCTGACCGAGGAACAAAAGCGGAAATATTTTGATTATTGGGATGAGCCGCAATAGCACTCAGCCTTCAGTATTACTTCTTTTCCAAACGATAAAACCGCCGCAAGGCGGGCAGCAGCGTCAGTGCCGCGATGGCGATACCCAAAATGCCGTAAAGTGCCTGAATCGGGTTTTCCTTCCAATAACCAAGCAGGGCGATCTGCACGGCAATCCAGACGATGAGTCCGATGCCGGCGAGCAGGGCGAGGGTCCAGGACCAATGCTGTCGCGGGAAAAGAGGCAATGACGCGCGCGGACGACGCAAAATCAAACCCGCCGCCGCCGTGAGCGGCAATATGCCGTTGATCAAAATCAAAAAAACGCCGGGCAAAAAATAATCGCGAAAAGGCGAGCCGTCCAGCAAGATGAGTGGCAGTTGAATGCGTCCGCCGCTCGGATCAAGCAGCAGCGAAATGCCGCCGAAAAAAGCGCCCGCCGCATTAAAAAGCAATAAAAAAATAAGCAGCCAGCGAAGCAGGGTTTGCATGATGAGAGGTGAAAAATTCTTCCCGGCCGCTCATAAAATGCGACCGGGAAGAACGGTGAAAAAATCAGTTGGGGTGTACTTCCTTGTTTTTGTTTTCGAGGAATTTTTCCAAAACATCGGGCATTTTTTCAAAGGCTGCGGACAAGCCGTGGCTGATTTTTGAAGGCACGAAGGAAATTTCATTGCCTTTTGTCACCAAAAAGCCGAGCGGCTCCACGCCGATACCCGCGCCGGCGCCGCTGCCTTCACCGTGACCGTGTTTGTCATCGCCGCCCTCGCCGCCTCCGTAGCCAAAGCCCAGACCTACCCGAATTACCGGCACACAGGTGAATTCGCCGAGTTTGAATTCTTTGCCGACCACGGTTTCTGTCCTGGCTTCTGTTTTCAAAAATTCGGTTACTTTGACGAGGACCTCATCGAAATTTGATTTCATGATTTGTACATTTTTGGGTGAAAAAATAGCTGCAAATACGCCCAT
>CALMIT010000014.1 GCA_937864255.1 uncultured Saprospiraceae bacterium | reverse complement strand
TAAAATCAAAATTTGTCAACTACTGGGAAATCAGTAAAAAATTTAACCTGGAATGCGTGCTGGAAGCCACGACGGGACTGATTCGCAGCCGTCAGCCTTTTAACAACAGCCGGGCTTTGGGTTTCGGCAAAACTTTTGTGCGGGGCTACGAATATTACGTGGTGGACGGACTGGATTACGCGCTTACGCGCAACAGCTTGCGATACGAAATTTTTAATAAGGAATTACAATTCGGCAAATGGGTGCCGCTGAAGGCTTTCAGAACATTGCCCATAAAAGCTTACGCAGTGATCAATGCCGATGCCGGCTACGCTAATAATCCGTTTTTTTCAAACCAAAATTCATTGCACAATAAGCTGCTGATAGGCGGCGGGCCGGGCATTAATCTGATTTTTTATTACAACATGGTTTTTAAAATAGAATACAGTTTTAACGGATTGGGCGAAAAAGGAATATTTTTACACACCGAACTTGGCTTTTGAAAATTGCGGATATTCGGAGAAATCAATCAACTATGCAGGTAGTCGTATTCGGCAGGACATTGAAGGAAAATGACACTACGTACGTACAGACATTAATGGATGTTTTGCAGGAAGAAGGCATCTATGTGTATATCTACCGTCCTTATCTTGAATCTCTGGAGTCGGATATCCGGTTTAGAAAAGACGTGGGCGTGTTTGAAGGATTCCTCGATTTTTCGGTGAAAAAATTTGACTTCGTCATTACTTTGGGGGGCGACGGTACTATCTTGGACGCCACCACTTTTGTGCGCGACAGCGGCGTGCCCATCATTGGTATCAACCTCGGAAGGCTCGGCTTTCTGGCAAGTATTGAAAAAGTGAAAATAAAAGAAGCAATTCGCGCTATTGCGAAAGGTATGTATTGGATAGATGAGCGCTCTTTATTACAACTCGAAAGTAACCTCCCGGTTTTTGAAGATATTAGCTTCGCACTCAACGACTGCACGCTGCTCAAGCGTGAAACTTCCTCCATGATCAGCACAAAAGTTTTCATCAACGGAGACTTGCTAAACACCTACTGGGCGGACGGCATCATTATTTCCACGCCCACCGGCTCTACCGGCTACTCGCTGAGTTGCGGCGGGCCCGTTGTTTTTCCCAACCCCCGCAATTTTGTCATTACTCC
>CALMIT010000013.1 GCA_937864255.1 uncultured Saprospiraceae bacterium | reverse complement strand
GCCACATAAAAATCCATAAACTTGCGCCCGGTCCATTGATACTTTTCTTCGCCCGTGGCTCCGGCGCGGTCAGAGGCAAAAAGGATTTCGTTTTCGCGATAAAGCGTCGGAGAAAAATCTGATTGAGCGCTGTTAAACGGCAATAATTTGATTTGATAATCGGGACGTTGCAGCTTTTTCCAATCGGCGGCTACCTTGCAGGCGGTGATTTCTTTGCGATACTCGTACGGGCTTCCGATTTCCACGCCCAACTGTTCGAAGGCTTCGAGCGCTTCGTCGTATCGTTCCAGTCTTTTGAGTGCCAGGGCGTATTCTTTCAGCGCATCCACGCCAAAACCATTTTCATAAGAAATTTTGAACCAGGGAAGCGAACTTTCTACCAGTTGATTTTTCAAATAGGACATACCGAGGTGGTAAGCAATTTTGCCTTTTTCGGTTCTTCGTTCGGCTTTTTTAAATTCTTTTTCAAAAAAACCGACGGCAACGGCATATTGCCTGCGATCATAAGCAGTCTGTCCGTCGCGGATTTTTTGCGTGTAAGTGCAGGCGCTGAGCGTGAGTAAAAGGAAAGCCGAAATTTTTATAAGGTAGTGATTCATGAACTATTTGCTTTTTTAAGTCGAACGCAGCTTTGCATTTTTTGTGTCCGCCGCAAAGGGCAATTAATAAAAATTAGGCCATCACAGCCAGCATTTGCAGAATATGTTCGCCGAGTTGCCGGTTTCCGTTGATGCGGACAAGCCCGGCAGCCTGTTCTTTTTTGATACCTTTTGTAAAAATGCGCCAGGCAATTTCTTCCCCGATTTCTACTTCCGAAACCGGCTCCGAAGGACACCGATCTATCAAAAACCAAGCACCCGAGTCAAAACATAAAAACCAGTCGCCGCCGCCCTCGCCATTTACAAAAAACCTGATAACCTGACCTTGCTGCCCCGCTATGCCGCGATAATGATACGGCAAAGCGCGCATACTCGTGTCGAGATAAGGCAGGTAAAATTTCTGTTCGTGCAATTCTTTCTCCCCGCCCACTGCCGCCCGGATTTGTTGCTGATGATGCCATTTTTCAGTGTATTCCCTTGCGATGTGAAACCAGTTGTATGATGTTTCTTCGCCAGCCCAAGCGACTGAAAAAGTAGATTTTTCAAAAGGGTCAAGCGTTTTTAAAAAGTCGCAATATTGACGGCCTGTGATTTCCAAAAGTTCAATTAAAAGCGCGGGGCTGACTCTTTTCATCGCCGCCACCCAGCCGGCATTCAACTGATTTAAAAAATTGACCAAATCCTGATATTCGCTCAAATCATCCGTTTGTTCGCCAAAATAGCCGTCGCGCAACATGGAAAGCGCCCTGATGTTGCCGTCCAGCAAATGTGCGGCCACATCCTTTACAGTCCACAGTGGCGCCGGCGTCTGGCGTTTCCAGTCGCTCTCTGAAAGCGATTTCAGCAGCGAAAACAATTTTTGATCGAGCGCCGGAAACAAGTCAACTGTAAAAATCGGCCCGGGTTTTTGAAAAGACATGAAAACAGATTTTTTTTAAAATTCAGCGGATTTTATTTGACATGAAAAGTCTTTTTATCCGGTCCCACACCTTTCAACGTCAGCGATTTCCATTTTTTCGGCAACTTGGTTTTTAGCTGTGCAATGCCTTCTTCCGTTACGTCCAGGCCGCCAAACCCGTTGATCACCGCCTGCAACATCCCGCCCGCGCCAGTCGCAAAATACGGATTCGTAC
>CALMIT010000012.1 GCA_937864255.1 uncultured Saprospiraceae bacterium | reverse complement strand
AGCACCGGTCGGAGCATTTGGCGGACAAAATGCTTCGGGGGCATTTGGAATTTTTGTCCAGTTATTTCCACCGTCATTACTACGGTACAAGCCACGCAATCTCCAGCCGCTAAGCTGGCTGGCAGAAATGGAAGCATACAAAACATCAGGCTGATCGCGGCAAAGGTCTATACTTATAAAATTGATGTCCGTAGCCGGCAACCCGTTGCTGAATTTTGTCCAACTCTCTCCGCCGTCCGTACTTTTCCACACTCCATCTGATTCGATAGCCGCAAAAAGTACGTTCGGTTGAGCGGGGTGCTGAATGATGTCGTTGCAAATAGCCGTTTGCTGGTTTGTACCGTCGCCTTTTTTCAAAATCCAACTCAGCCCCGCGTCCGTACTTTTCCAAATGCCGTTCGTGGCGGCCATCCAGATGATACTCGTGTCGGCGTAGCTCCAGGCTAATTTGAATGCAGACACACCTTCACTTTGCTGGTAAGAAAAATCAGACTGTCGCCACATCAGTCCGCGATCGGTGGATTTGAAAGCGCCCAGACCGGGTCGGATGGAAAGACCGCCAAGCCCGTAGCCCTCGCCAGTTGTAATAATGATGGAATTTGAATTTAAAGGATTCACCGCTACAGCGCCGATACCCGTGGAAGGAATCTGGTCGGTCATCGGCAGCCAGGTATCGCCGCCGTTTTCGGTGAGCCAGAGTCCGCCGCTCGCCGAGCCGGCCCAGATTACCTGCGTATTGCGCGGATCAAAAGCGTGCGCAATCATTCGCCCGCCCTGCTCTTCCATTTTGTTCGGTCCGAGCGTTTGCCAGTCGGCAGCAGGAGCGGGGCCGCCGCGATCGAGGGTGGCAGAGCGTATTTTTTTAAAAATTTCCCAGCGTTTTGCGCCGCCGGCATCGCCGCGGTAATCTTTGCGCAAATCGTACAAACGCCGCTCCCTGATGTAAGGCAGGTAGCCCGTACCTTCTCTCAAAGAGTCGGCGGGAAAACCTTTTGAAAAGAAGTTTTTTTCAAAATAATCCTCCCTGGCTTGGAGACCAGGGTGCGTGATAGAAAAAGCTTCCGGTGGAAGGTGACTATCCTCGTTTTGCGCGGCGAGATTTATCGCGCACAGGCAAATAAACAAAAGCAATACAGTACAATCGGGTCGCATAAAAGCACTTTGTTTTTTAAAAAACGAAGTGCAAAATGAGGCAAAGCAAAGTGCGGCGTTTGTCTGTTCTTGCTAAAAATGACGGAGTGACGGCTGTAAAACGCAATTTGATCAAAAAGAAAAGCCCGCCGGAAAACCGGCAGGGCTTCAAGTAATCGAATATTAAAGGAAAGTTCTTACTTGCCTACAATGTCGGTTTGCATCGGACCGAGTATGCCGAGCAGTTCATTTTTTTCCGCTTCGGGTACATTGAACTGGTCGAGCGCGGCCACGAGGTCGCCTACCAAAGCATTAAATTCATCTTGCGTGATGTTCATGCCCTGGTGTGCCTCCGCCATCGTTTTTCCTTTGTATTTGCAAGGTCCGCCTGCCCCTTCGCAAATCTGGTCTATGAGGTTGTTGCGCAAAACCTGGAGGCGGAAGGGATCAGCCACCGTAGCAGCAAAACGGGCATTGATGGTATTGTCGGCAGCGACATTTGCCAAAAACTGGTCAGTGACCGCACTAATCGCATTGATGCCGCCGAGGCGGGAATACAGGGAATTCGGATCAATTTCGTAAGAAACTTCTTTCGTGTCGTCGTCGCAGGCATTGAAAACCGACAAAAGAGCAAAACCGAGTAAGAAAACAAAAAGAGACTTTTTCATAGGAATGAATTTTATGGTTAGAAAATTTTAAGTGCGTTGAGCAATTGATTTTTGAGCGCCGAGAGGGGTGGCACCGGACACACGGGCGTGGGCGGAAATGTTTTTTCCGCAACTTCCAAATCACCCGCCGCGGCAATCAATTCGGTAATTATTTCTTCCCTGCCCTCCGCCGGGTGGAAGGTCACGCTCACCGTCCGCGCCGCAGCATTCACCGAACAGGCAGTGACGCCGGGCGTGCGTCGTAAAGCAGTAGTAATGGATTCTGACCGCACCGCGTCGGGTGCTGCCGAAAGGCTGAATATTTTGAGATGGACGGGGTCGAGGCTTTCGGTGAGAGAAGCCGGACGCAGGTTGGCGTATAAAAACAAAACGCCGAAACAGGCGGCAAGAACAATCGCTGATTTTTTGATAAATGCTTTCATGACGGGCTTTTTTTCTACCTACGAAAAAAAGCAGCCGACTGGATTTGGGAAGAGTGAGTTTTATAAAATTATTTCAATTCTGATCCTTCGATCATTCAGATCGGGGTTTCGTACATTGATATTGGACTTTCATTTAATAGTACAATAATTTGAGCCAGATTTTAGAGTTTACACGTTCACAATCAAAACCAGGTTTATGAATATTTTGACTATAAAATTAGAAGTGGTTCCAGGTATGGAGGATAATCCTGGGTCGCACTCATTATTTGTTTACGAAGGTTCTTTAGAAACGGGACTTGATTCTTCAGCAATTGAAGAAATACTTTCTATGGCTTATTATAAATATTGGGGAGACTGGTATTGCACCGATTATATTAAATTACCTGAGCACACCGTGGTCGATCTCAAATTGATTGGATTAAATCGTGATTGGGCTAGTTTTATTGAATTCATTGAATCAAAGTTTAAAAAAACTAGCTTGGTTTCAAGTATTTCAATGTTGGATTTAGATAGCAAAATATTTTTAATGGATGAAACTGGCGAATCATTACAAAAGGTTAAGGAATTCATTTTTAATGAATTAAAAAATGAAATTGACGAAATTGAAATAATTGAAACTTCACATAGTGATAATGGAGGAGCAGGTCACTATTTTGAAAATTATATTATTGGTGTCGTATCAAGTGCTACCGTGTCAATCGTTCATGAATTGATAAAAAAGCTGTTAAAGAAAAAAGCTCATAGTAAATCTGATGTATTCATTGATGTGCATTATTTCAAGCTTACAGAAGATTTAAGAAAAAATATTAGTAACCTAATAGGGGTAAATCCAGAGCAGCTTTTTTTAAAAAGTTTTAGAAATAATAGCACGGAATCTAATATTCAATTTGTTTTTGAATCAAAAGAATTAGAGGTTTTTATAGAATTAGGAAAAAACAATGAGTTGTTGAGCATTCATAAAATTAATAGGTAGCAAAACATTTTACTACGCCATTTTTGCTAATGTATTAATTTTCATAGGGTTGTTTTTGTCTATACTTTTGTCCTGTTTTTGTGAAAACAAAATCCCGGAGAAATGACATCATATCATCTTCCGGGATTTTGTTTTATGTTTTATAAAGACTAAAACACCACGTCTGCCAGCGCTGCATTTTTGGCGCGTTTGCGTTCAAATTCTTTTAGTAAAATTTTGCGGAGGCGGATAGATTTGGGTGTCACTTCCACGTATTCGTCTTCCTGAATGTATTCCAGCGCTTCTTCCAAAGTGTGGCGTACGGGCGGCGCAAGTTTCACCTTGTCGTCCGAGCCGGAAGCGCGCATATTGGTGAGTTTTTTAGTTTTGGTCACGTTGACCACCAGGTCGCCGGGGCGGCTGTTTTCGCCAATTACCTGCCCTTCGTAAACTTCCTCGCCCGGCTCAATGAAAAAGAAGCCGCGATCCTGCAAATTATTCAAACTGTACGGAATCGAAGTGCCGGTTTCCAGCACGATCAGCGAGCCGTTTTGGCGGCCGGGAATTTCGCCCTTGTGCGCCTGGTATTCTTTAAAACGGTGATTGACAATGGCTTCGCCGGCAGTAGCCGTCAGCAACTGGCTGCGCAAACCGATGATGCCCCTGGACGGAATTTCAAATTTCAAAACCATGCGGTCGCCTTTCGGTTCCATTGAATGCATCACGCCTTTGCGGCGCGTCACCATTTCGATGGCTTTGCCCGACACGTTTTCCGGCAGGTCTATGGTCAGGTCTTCGACGGGCTCCATCGTCACGCCGTCCACTTTTTTGATAATTACCTGCGGCTGTCCGATTTGCAACTCATAACCTTCGCGACGCATCGTTTCAATCAAAACCGAAAGGTGCAAAACCCCACGGCCATATACTTTAAACCTGTCGGCAGAATCCGTCGCTTCCACACGGAGCGCCAGGTTTTTTTCCAATTCTTTTTCCAGTCTTTCTTTGATGTGGCGCGAGGTGACAAATTTTCCCTCTTTGCCAAAAAACGGCGAATCGTTGATGGTGAACATCATGCTGATCGTCGGCTCGTCAATCGAGATCGAAGGCAGCGCTTCGGGCGCTTCGGCATCGGCGATGGTGTCGCCGATTTCAAAACCTTCCAGACCGACAACGGCGCAAATCTCGCCGGCTTCCACCTGTTCCACTTTCAATTTTTCCAGACCGATAAATTCAAAAAGACCGCGCAATCTGCTCTTTTGAATGCTGCCGTCTTTTTTCACCAAAGACACCATCTGACCGTCTTTCATGCTGCCGCGCTGTACGCGACCGATGGCAATACGACCGATATAAGCAGAATAATCGAGCGAAGTGATGAGCATTTGTAAAGTACCTTCGTCGGTTTTGGGCGCGGGAATGTGCTCGATAATTGCGTCGAGCAGCGGCGTGATGTCGGGCGTTTTTACTTTCCAGTCGTGGCTCATCCAGTTTTGTTTGGCAGAACCGAACAGCACCGGAAAATCAAGCTGTTCTTCCGTCGCGTCGAGGTTGAACATCAGGTCGAATACCTGTTCGTGTACCTCGTCGGGCGTGCAGTTTTCTTTATCTACTTTATTGATAACCACGATAGGTTTCAATCCGATTTCGATGGCTTTTTGAAGTACAAAACGGGTCTGAGGCATGGGACCTTCAAA
>CALMIT010000011.1 GCA_937864255.1 uncultured Saprospiraceae bacterium | reverse complement strand
TTTTTTTAAAAAATTTATATTTTTAAAACCCCGAGCGGTTTTTTTTAAAAATTTTTCGTGAGGGCACCCCCCGCCCGCCGTGGGATCTTTCCCGGGGGGGGATAAATTGAAGCCAGCACCGCCGTTATTGCCACCGATACGGCAAGTTGGCCATAAAACTGCGGAAACAATTCAGGATATACGACTTCTGCCATTCCAAACTCTGCCATCCCTTCCGAGTACCAGGAAAGACTGATGCCTGTTTTGTTGAGCCAGTGAACGGTCAGCCAACCTATGATAAGCCCGATTGGAGCGGCTATCAATCCAAGCAAAATCGTTTCAAACATTATCATCAAAAAAATTCTGACCTTATTCATTCCGATAGCCATGAGCATGCCCAACTCGCGGTAACGTTCCAGCACCGCCATCAACATCGTGTTGATAATGCCGAAAATGAGCGCCAGCATCACGATGACAGTAAAAATGCTGGCGGAGAGTTGTATCTGCGACTCGAAAAGCTCTATCTCCGGCGAGATTTCTTTGTAGCTCTGCACCGAAAGTTCGGGATACAGGCGGCGCAGTCCGGCTACCGTTGAATCCAGCATTGCAGGATTATCCAGCAGCACGGCTATTTCGTGGGTCATGGCAGAATCGCCCGCCAATCTGTTCAGATCATCCCGGTTGATAAAAACATGAAACTCGTCGAAAGCATTGACGCCAGTGTCAAAAATGCCGTTTACCCGAAAAGCGCCCGCCACGATCTCTCCTTTTTTATCCTGAAATGTTATCACCATTTTGGAGCGGAGTTTTACATTCAGTTTTTCGGCAAGAAGCCGGCTGATCAGTATCGGGTTTCTTTTTTCGGCGTCGAGGTACTCGCCTTCCACGATTTTACTTTCGAGGTGGGTCACGCTTACCTCGCTTTCAGGAACGATGCCCTGGATTTTTACCCCGCGCGCGCCTTTACTCGACGACAACATGCCGGAGGCAAGGCTCCGCTGTGTCGTTGCGCTTACATCCGGCAGGCTGCCTATTTTTTCGAGCATCGCCTCCGGGTTGTTTATTCCAAACTTGATGTCATGATCTTTCGAAAAATCGGGGTGATGCAGTTGAATATGCGACAACTGGTTTTGAATGGTGCTGTTGACGTAGCTGCTCACCATGCCGGTGCTGAAACTTATAAGAAAAATTACAGCCCATACGCCCACGGCAATAGCGCCGATAACCACTAGGCTTCTCGTGCGGCTGCGCCAGATATTTCGCCAGGCAATTTTTAAAAGCATCGGCTTATTTTGATTTTTAAAAGTATCAAATTTTTATACTCAATTTTCCCGCATCGCTTCCACGGGTTTCAGACTTTTTATTTTTAAAAGCGGATAAATGGCTAAAATAGAAGTGATGACCAACACGACCAAAGCCTGCTGTAAAAAAATACCGGCCTCCAGCGCGGTAGGAAACACGGGTTCGAAGCCGAATTTTTCATAAGCATCTTTCATGTCCTCGCTTATTTTTGAAAAATCTACCGGGTTGACATTAAAATAACCTACCAACGGAATGCTGGCTAAAATGCCTGCCCCTGCGCCGGTAAGCCCGAGAAAAATAATTTCCAGCCATACCATCAGTCCCATTTGAAAGCGCTTCATGCCGATAGCCACCAACACGCCGAATTCGTAAGTTCTTTCTTTTGTCATCATCAGAATGGTACCAAAAATGCCGAATCCAATAATGATGTAAAGTATGATCAAAATAATCACGTTGCCTGCCGAATCCACTTCGCGCGCCTGTACCAGTTCGGGCATTAAAGTTTGCCAGTCCATGACTTCGTATGTACTCATCGTATCCAGGCGGCTTTGCAAAACCGAGAGTACCTGTTTTACCTCATTTTTGTCGGTCACGGCTACGGCTACCGAGGTAAGCAGTCCGGGTGCGCCATAAAATTTTTGTGCTGTTTTGAGCGGCAGATAGATCATTTGTTTGTTCAGTTCGGGCGAACCAAACTTTAAAATTCCTTTTACGGGATATTTTCCGGCGGCGTTGACGCCGTGATAACCCTGGCTGATAAGTACCAGGGTGTCGCCTGTTTTTATTTCAAGATTCTCGGCTACGCCTTCAGCGATGATGACAGCGTCTTCTTCTTTTTCAAAATAACTTCCGGCAATGAGGCGGGTACTGAGATTGCTCATGACGTCTTCGGCGATAGGATCTGTTCCGGCCACCAAAGCGCCGATGGTATTGTCGCCGTGTGCGGCGAGTGCAAAAGATTCCAGGCGCGGAACCAGCGTTTTGATTTCGGGCATTTCCGAAGTGAGTGAGAAAATGTCGCTTTCCATTGGAAAAGCCTTGTCAATGGATTGCTCCTCCCAGTAACCTTTAGAATGTATCTGAATGTAGCCGAAGTAAAAATTTACTACGTTATCCACCATCCTGTCCCAGGCGCCTTTTTGGATGGACTGCATGAAAGAAGAGAGCAAAACCGCGAAAAGAATAGAAGTAATTGTGATCAGGGTGCGCCTTTTATTTCGCCAGATATTTCGCCATGCAAGTTTGATCAACATGATTGTTTTTTTAGAAAAAAATTACCGCTGCCTACTTTACTCTTTTCATGTTTTGGACAGAAAAAAAATCATCTTTCATAGGTTCGTCAAATTTTATCCATAGTTGCTCCACCAGCGTGCGGTTTTGCGGCTCGTCGGCGGGTATTACTTCCAGTAGCGAAGGAAGCATTTTTCCGCCAAGGTTTTTTACATTTTTGCCCAGCATGGTGTGTACCAGATAGCCGTCTTCATCATAAAATTCGGTTTTGAGTTGCATATACTCTTGTTTGTCTATCCACGAAATTATCTTGCCCCACACCACCGCCGCGCTTTCTTTGGGTATCATTTCTATTTTATGGCAGGCGCGTCCTTCGATGGTTTCCGAGCCGAGCAGCGTGGGTTCAAAATCGTTGACTACCGACGATTGTTTGACCAGGTCGTCATTTGTAAAATCCGAACCCATCCAGGATTGCGCCATCATGGAGGGCGGCATTTTTACCGTCCGGTCTATGGAAGGTTGCCAGTTCCAGATTTCGTTGCCGCGTTTCAGAAAAGCAGTGCCTTTGTCTCTGGAAGGCGCCGTCACCAATATCAACGCCAGTTCGTCTCCTTTTCCCCAGCTTTTCAGCGTCATTTCGCGTTTCCAGGAAGGGCGCACGATGGTCATTTTCATCTCGCCCTGGCTGGTGAGTCCTTTCGCTTTTTCATCCGCTTTTCTGACTATTTCCCGAGCTTTCGGGTCTCCCGTTTTAAAAGCCACAGTGAAGCTGGCAAACAATAAAACAGGAAGTATGATGAAGATTAATTTTCTCATTTTTTTGAAAATTTTTCAAATGTAAAAACTTGACTTTAAAGCCATTCAAAAAACAGCTTTTAAAAAGTAAGGTTGGCGCGCAGGCGGAAAATTTAATCCAGCATCTCCTTCAACCGGGCTACGCCCTCTTGATTTTTTTGTTGAAAAAAGGCGTTTAAAATGTCATTTTTTTCGCGGCGGGTCAGGTGGAAGGTCATTGAAGCGCGCTCGTTTTCGGGACTGGGAGCATAATTGAAACGGATAATTTCAAAATTTTCTTTCCCCAAAATTTCAGTAATAAAGCCGAGGCTGGCTTCATGTTCAAAGTCTTGCAGCCGGACAATATGCGTCAAAATGCCGAGCGGGTTCAGCAGCGATTCGACGATACCCTGATTGTCGCTCGGAGCGATGTCGCGCCGATCTTTTACGCTGCTGATTTGTATTAAAATGACGCCGCTGGTATTTTCCAAAATCCAGTTTTTGAAAACCTGCAAAAAACGTGTGGCGGAAAGTATGCCCATATTGTCGCGAAATCCGGCGTCCATTACTTCAACACCCGGCTGGCTGGGCAGGTGTACATTGGGCAAAATATAAGGGTAAGTGGCGCTCATGCGCAGCGCCGACAAAAAGCGCAGATTATCGGCATCCTGCTCCGCAAATACGCGCCTGAAATCAACCGCATCCACTTCAAATTCTCCCGGGCCGGAGGAGCGCACATTTGCCATCGTGAGGTAAGAGAGTCCGAGCGGAGATATGAGCAGTCTGCGCGCATCATTGACGACGGCGGGCGACACGACGAGCATGGGAATATCCGCATCCAATTCGGGCTGGCGGTAAGTGCGCAAAGGTTTGTCGAGGGCATAGTCCGTATTTTCATTCAATTGTTTTTCAAACATATAACCCCGGTCTTTTATGTAGCGATAGCCGCCCCACTCAAATGGCGCCGAAGGCATAAATACGTCATTGGAAACGATGGCGAATGAGACGGAATTGAGCAAATCCTGCGATATGCGCGCCAGGTAGGCGGGGTCATGCGGGTTGGTTTTTGCACCCAAATGCTGCTGAAGACACAAATCGCGGTAATAAGCTGCGCCAATCATGCCGCCCGAAGCGCCGGTGATCAATACAGTGTGGCGCATGAGTGCGCCGTTGAGCATACTGTCGCATTTTTGGATGACTTGCATCGTCCAAACCGAAGCTTTCAACCCGCCGCCGCTCACGGCGAAAAGAACCATTTTGGGTTTTGTTTTTCCTGTTTTCTGATGCCAGTTTTTCAGCACCACGCGCGTAGTGTCTATATCGCGGTTTATATTTTCCGGACTGCAAAGCGCAGCGAATTTTCCCACATCATACAAAGCGGCCGGGGTGTCGTAATTCAACCCATAAGCCCGGTTGTCGTAATTGAACCATGAAAAGCGGGTCAGAAAATTCAGCCCGATGACCAAAAAAAGCAGGATAAAAATGCGCCATTTATGCAGCCAGTAGTTGACGGCGCCGATGACAGAAATAATGATACTCGATAAAAGGAAAATACTCGCCCCGGCGGGTATTCTGAAAAAAGGATAATCCATCAGATAACCCAAAAACAGCAGGAAAAGCAAAATAGCCAGTTGAACAACCAATGCATTGAGGTGATTTTGTTTGAAAATACGCAGCAGAAAACGGCTGTCGTAATGTGCAACGCTGCGCACGGCGCGCGGTCGCAGCGCTTCGTTCAGATAAGTGTCCACGCGCCAGCGATTTTTATCTGCTTTTATTTCTTCCAGATTCAGTCCCCGGTAGCCCGGCGAGCGCAAGATTTTCAGGTTTGGATAATTTGTTCGGGTATTTTTTTCATAATAAGAAATGTCTTTGTTTGCCAGTTGGAAATACAAACTAAACAACAAAATAGTGAGTACGATACCGCCGCAAAATCCCAGCAGATTGAAAATGATTTGTCCCGTAGCCCAATATTCATAATGCTTTTGAAAATAAACGGCGTAGCCGATATAGATGCCAAAAAACAAGAGCGGTACGAGGCTGTTGTTCAGGCAAAATTTTGTGAAGGGCCGTTTTAAAGTGGCCAAAAAAGGGAAATAATGCGTGCTGAGCAGATAAGTGCTCAGGTTCCAAATCATGAATAAAATACCAAAGGACAAGCCGACGATAAAAAAGCTCTTGAAATCCACCACACCCAGGTATTCGGGGTCGAGAAAAAGGTAGCGAATGCCGAAAGAGCGCCCGAGAACACCCGTCATGAGGAGCGCCAGGTAAGTCCACACACCTAATAAAAGAAGGTTATTGCGAAAATGCAGCACAACGAGTTGTACCGGAAAAGAATACAAAATATCAGTGCTCCATTTTTTAAAATTTGCGGATAGCGACATCTATGGCGTTATTTTCGTTCAGCCGATTTTTCAATGAATTTAAAAAATTTTTCAAAAGAAAACTTCCCAAAAGTGGCAACAGTCTGGTTCGGAACCCTTTAAAAAGTATTTAGCATTGTTTTTGTCATTAGCCGTTTAAAAAATATGGGTTTGTTTTCTACCTGTCCGGCACATTTTTCCGGCGCTTTCGTAAAAATGCTCGTTTCTTTTCAAAAGGTATTCTTTTACCTTTGCGCCTCTTTTTTGCACACAAAATAAAAATACGATATGAATATAGCTGTTGTAGGAACCGGATATGTGGGGCTGGTAACAGGCACCTGTTTTGCCGAAACGGGCAATAATGTTATCTGCGTGGATATTGACGAAAAAAAGGTGGAGCGCATGCGCAATGGCGAAGTGCCTATTTATGAACCCGGACTTGACGTTTTATTTGAAAGAAATACGCGCCAGGGCAGGCTTCAATTTACGACCAATTTGAAAGACGCGGTGGATCAGGCTTCCATTATATTTCTGGCACTGCCTACGCCACCCGGAGAAGACGGCTCCGCCGATTTGTCTTACATACTCGGAGTAGCCGATCAGCTTGGGAGCATCATCACCGATTATAAAGTCATTATAGATAAAAGCACCGTGCCGGTCGGCACTTCCGAAAAAGTACACGCCCGGCTTGCTTCACAACTTGACGAGTCACTTTTTGACGTAGTTTCCAATCCCGAATTTTTGCGCGAAGGCGTGGCGGTGGATGACTTCATGAAGCCCGATCGCGTAGTGGTAGGCGCCAGTTCCGAGAAAGCGCGCAAGTATATGAAACAACTTTATGAGCCTTTTGTACGGCAGGGCAATCCAATCATTTTTATGGACGAGCGTTCGGCTGAAATGACCAAATATGCAGCAAATTCTTACCTCGCCACCCGCATTTCTTTCATGAATGAAATAGCTAATCTCTGCGAAAAAGTGGGCGCTAATGTGGACATGGTGCGTATGGGTATGGGCAGCGACAGCCGCATCGGCAAAAGATTTTTGTTTCCCGGGGTGGGTTACGGAGGCAGTTGTTTTCCGAAAGATGTGCAGGCTTTGGCCAAAACGGCGGAAGATCACACCTACGATTTCAAAATTTTGAAATCCGTGATGTCTGTAAATGCCATTCAAAAACACATCCTTTTTGAAAAAATAAACGTGCACTTCGAAGGCAACCTGGTGGGAAAAACAATAGCCATCTGGGGGTTGGCTTTCAAGCCCAACACCGACGACATCCGCGAGGCGCCGGCGCTTTACATTATTGATGATTTGCTGAATGCCGGCGCGCAGGTAAGAGCATTTGACCCGGAGGCAATGGAAAATGTGCGAAAAATCTACGGCGATAAAATCCAACTTACCAGCGATCAGTACGAGGCGCTCATAGGTGCGGATTTGCTGGCTATTGTTACGGAGTGGAGCGTTTTTCGCACGCCGAGTTTTAAAGTGATGCGGGAGTTGTTGAAGCAGCCCGTTATTTTTGACGGGCGTAATTTGTACGATCTTGACATGATAGAAGAAGCCGGATTTTATTATGAAAGCATCGGCCGCGGGCAGGTAGTTCCGAAAATGAAAGAGGCCTGATCTGCGCGGTTTAAATATTTTAGATACTTCGATCAGACAATTTTGGGCGGCTGCACAGTCGCCCAAAGTTTTTTATACGAGTCTCTTTTTCTCGTTTTTTGTAAATATGTCTTTCAAAAAACCTGCCCGGAGCAAAACATGGCATTAATAATGATTTATATTTGACACCTCAAACACAGCATCCGTCTCCGACAATTTTGCTTTAGCCATACTGCGCAAGAATATTTATAATCTCATTGTTTTATTTAAACCGGTTGCAAAACATGAACATAGTTACACGCCTCACGCTTTTTCTCAGCCTTTCTTTTTTGAATTTCGTACCGGGCTTTGCTCAGCATGATCCAATCGAACAAATAGCCCGACAACACATTTTGGCAAATTTGGAAAAGTGGAATTTGCAAAGCGACGATATTGCCGATTTATATCTCGCCGACCGTTATGAAAGCCGGCACAACGGAGTCACGCATTTGTATTTTCACCAGCGTTATAAAGGCATTGAAATCAAAAATGCCATTTTGAATTTAAACATTGCCAAAGACGGCGCCGTACTGCACACAGGCAACCGCCTGGAAAATCATATCACCCAAAAAGTAAATGCGGGCGCGCCGCTCGTCAGTGCGGAAGCGGCTTTGATGGCTGCCGCCAGACACTTCGGCCTCACGGCTGCAAAGCCTGCCGTTTTTAAAAGTAAAAAAGACGGAAATGTGCTGGTTTATGAAAAAAGCAACATTGCCGAAAACGATATTCCTGTACGCCTGATGTACGAAAAAAGTCCCGAAGGACTTCGCCTGGTTTGGAATTTGCTTATAGACAGGATAGAAAATGCGGACTACTGGAGCGTCAATATAGACGCGCTAACAGGCGAATTTTTTAGCAAAAACAACCACACAGTTTATTGCAATCATGAAAATCTGCGCGCTCATTTTGCCTCTCATGATCATGAAAAATGTGGTAAGGAAAACAGATTTTTTGAGGCAGAAAATGCTGCGGACGTTACGGCGATGGAAGGCACTTACCGTGTTTTCGCTTTGCCCGTGGAAAGCCCTTTGCACGGCGCAAGAAGCCTGGTCGAAAATCCGGCCGATGCGGAAGCCTCGCCTTTCGGCTGGCACGATACGGACGGCGTGATGGGACCGGAATACACCATCACACGCGGTAATAATGCGCACGCTTTTCAGGACTCCCAAAATCGCGGCGCTTCTGTGGGCGATGAGCCGGACGGCGGCGCGGGACTGGTTTTTGACTTTCCGTATGATCCGGATTTTGAACCCGTTCAAATGCGCAACGCCGCGGTAACCAATCTTTTTTACCTGTCGAATGTAATGCACGACGTGGCTTATCAGTATGGTTTTGACGAGCCGGCGGGCAGTTTTCAATTTAACAATTATGGAAATGGCGGCTGGGGCGGCGACTATGTAATCGCGCAGGCACAGGACGGCGACGGTACAAATAATGCAAATTTCACGGCACTGCCCGACGGCAGTACCGGCATTATGCAAATGTATCTTTGGGATAGAAATGGTATAGGAAGCGCCCGTTTGCTGGAAATAACCGCTCCCTCGCAGATTGCCGGATTTTATGGTTGCGGTACGGCACAATATGGGCCGCCCGTGAGTGAAAACAATCCGATTCGTGCGGAGATAGTGGAAGCCAGGGATGATTTTTTTGATCCTTCGGATACCGACGGCTGCGAGATGGCTATTAATAATTCACAACTACGCGGCAAGATTGTACTCGTGGATCGGGGAGGTTGTTATTATGAACAAAAAACCGTGGTAGCGGAACAATCCGGCGCATTGGCTGTCATCGTCGGCAATTTTGACAATAGCACAATAGATATGGGCGGTCGTCCTGAAATTCCAAATCCGAATATTCCAACCATTTCTATCAGTTCGGGAGATTGCGCCCTGATACGCCAATATTTGTCGCAAGGCGCTGTAAGCGCGGTCGTCACACAGCCGCCGTTGGATGGTCCGGAAAGGCTGGACGGAGATTTTGATAATGGCGTTATTGCTCATGAATATGGACACGGTATTTCGCACCGGCTCACGGGCGGCCCCGGCACAACGAGTTGCTTGGATAATGAAGAGCAGATGGGAGAAGGGTGGAGCGATTTTTTTACGCTGTCATTATTTGCAAAGCCGGGAGATACGGGCAGCGACAGGCGAGGCATAGCTACTTATTCTCTTCGCGACAACATACGCGGCAAAGGCAATCGCACTTATCCTTATTCTACCGACATGAATGTAAATCCGCTTACTTACAACGACATTTCACAGCTCACTATCCCACACGGGCTGGGGTCGGTTTGGTGTAGTATGTTGTGGGATTTGTATTGGGCTTTGATAGAAAAATACGGATTTGACGAAGATGTGTATCACGGAACGGGCGGTAATAACAGGGCAATACAATTGGTCATGGATGGTATGAAAATGCAGTCTTGCAGTCCGGGCTTTGTGGACGGGCGCGATGCGATACTGGCGGCTGACAGAGCTTTGTACAATGGCGAAAACCAATGTCTGATTTGGCAGGTTTTTGCACGGCGGGGCTTGGGGTATTTTGCCGAGCAGGGCGATACGGACAATGCGGGCGACGGCAAGGAAAGTTATGAAACGCTCCCCACCTGTATTAAAGAATTAAAAATTGCCAAAACGGCAACGCCTTTCATACAGGCGGGTGATGAAATTATTTTTTCAATCAAAGTAATCAATCATAAGGACGAAACTGCCGGAAGTGTAGTCGTCACCGATGAATTACCGGATGGATTAACTTTTTTGGAATTGACCGGCGCGGCCGGGATCAATCCGAATCAGGTGGTTGTAAATACAAACCTGCCGGGTTTGGTAACTTTTGAAATCGGCGACATGCCCACGGGTAAAGAAATAACTTTGACATACAAAGCCCGGAGCCGTACAGATAAGTACAGTAAAAAAATATACCTCGACAGAGTACCCGACAACAGTCCGGCTACCGAGATAAAATGGGAGGTACAAATACAAAGCGAGCAGGATATCAGCTCCAATATCTGGGCTTTATCGAATGAGCAGGCACACAACGACACCTGGTCATGGCATGTGGACGATCACCCGAAAGAGACCCGCCAGGTTTTGCAATTGTCAGAGCCGATTAGCATTACAGGGACACAGCCGGTGCTGCGTTTTTATCATAATTATCAGAGTTTTCCGGGGCAGCACGGGGGCGTGGTAGAAGTGTCGGAAGATTTGCGGCAGTGGAAAAACCTGGACACCGAACTTTTCAGAAATAAGTACACGGGTTTAATGACCTACAAGGCTTTTAATATTCCTAAATTATTTGGCTTTTCGGGGAGCAGCAACGGGTTTGTTGATTCTTATGCAGACCTGAGCGTCTGGAAAGGAAAAGATGTAAGTTTCAGGTTTAGATTCGGCACGCGGGACACGATAGAATTTTCGGGCTTCGCACAAAAACTCGGCAGCAAACAAGGCGGCTTTGGCTGGTTTGTGGATGATTTTGAAATCATGGATTTATTTAATTACAATGGCGAAGTCTGCGTCCGGACGAATACGGGCGACGAAGTTTGCACTCTGGCGCCCGATAAAGGTACGCTGGTGGATTCCAAAGAATTTGTCGGAGTACAAAACCTGGACGTTGACGGCTCCAGCGTTACTATTTTCCCGAATCCGGCCCGTGATTATGTGCAGTTGAAGTTTGATTCGAAGTACCAACAAAAAGTCGAGATTCTTTGTGCGAATGTGGATGGAAAACTGTTGCGCAGAGAATCGTTTCAGCTTCGGGCAGGAAGGCAGATTATTTCTTTCGAATTAAAAGACCAGCCTGCCGGCTTATATTTTTTGAAAGTGAAAACAGATGGCGGGTCGGTAGTAGAAAAAATAATAAAACGGTAATTCGTTTTAGTCCAGCACAAATTTCCAGGCGCCGTCTTTTTGTTTTTTCCAGAAAGTGCGATAGACACCTTCGGCTTTTTGCACCTCGCCGGTGCTATCGGTCATTGAAAAAACATAAGTGCCTAAAGAATAACCCATTTCACCCGACAGGGCAGCATCTATTTTTTCGGGCACCCAGGTTAGTTGCGCGCCGGGCAGGTTGCGCGCCTTAAAATAGGCTTCCATCTCGTGTTTGCCCCTTATTGCTTTTTCGTTTCTTACCAAAATGACTTCCTCGGCGGCATATTCGAGAAAGGCTCTGGGAATGCCGACTTCGAAAGCGCGGGCAGAAAATTCCAGATCGGTCTGCCTGATTTCTTCTATTGCTTTTTGTCTGATTTGGTCGGGATGCATTTCTGGTTTTGTTTGACAGGCAAAAAAAGTGAAAACGATGAAAAATAAGGTGCTTTTCATAAGCAATTAGCGCTTCTTTGAAAAAAGAAATCAAAGTATCTCCATTAAAGTCCGAAAGGCTACATATTGTCCCTGATAGCGTTCGGTATGTGCGGCTTGTAGTTTTGGCGCGTACTCCGTTCGGTATTTCTCAAAAGTATCCAAATCTTTACAAAAGTATTGAATTGCATACGTAATACCGTCGTCTTCGGTGTGTAAAATCCGGCAAAGTTTGTAGTCCTCAAAAAAACCCGTCGCCATCACA
>CALMIT010000010.1 GCA_937864255.1 uncultured Saprospiraceae bacterium | reverse complement strand
TGAATAATGACACGCTGGTTCAGTTTTTCCAGTGTTTCTGCAACCGAAATCACGCCTTGCTCCGAGTCGAGCAGCATGACGCCGACGCCGTGTGTGCTTTCCGGTATTTTTACGATATAAGGCGGCCCGCCTATTTTTTTCAATACGAGTCCGAGGTTGTCGCTTTGTCCGGCAAGGACGGTTTTTGGCACGGGCAGTCCTTTGGCGGCTAAAATCTGGAGGCAGTGTAGTTTGTCGCGGGTTTTCACGAGCGACTGTGAACTGAGCAGCGAATAAACGCCCAGCCCCTCAAACTGCCTGATCACTGAAGCGCCTTCGGTGGTAAAAGAAGCGCCGATGCGGGGAATCACAGCGTCCAGTCCCGTGATTTCCCGTTCGTCATAATAAAGTTTTAATTGATTGGTTTCCAGGATAAAATTGCACTGCATATAATCCATCACCCACATTTCGTGACCTCTGCCCATGCCGGCTTCTACAATGCTCTGAGTGGAATAAAGACCAATACCTCTGGATAAAACAGCGATGCGCATTTTGGGCAGCTTTTAGTTTGTTTCCGAAAAGTAAGTTTAATATTTCCTTCCCTTGTTTTTTCAGGCTGAATTTTTTGTGGCTACCGGTTTTTTGGAAAAAACATTTCTATCAATACAGATTCTGCCACTTTCTGCCCTTTTTTTGATCAAAGCCAATCTTCATTTTATTAAAATTTTGAATCTTTTTGTTTTTAATAAAATCAAATCGTGGTGTATTTTATTTTTATGTTTCAAAAAAATATACGTGTGAAAATTAAAAGAAAGATAATTTGAAATTGTGGAAAACTTTTTTCAAAATTTTGTGCCTGAAAGTGGCAGAAAGTGTCAAATAATGATACCTTTGAACCACATTTTTTAACAATAGATATATGTTCCGGTTAAGAGTTACATCTCCGGCTACGCTTGATGCAAAGGGGAGGGTGAAGTTGCCTTCCACCCTTTTGAAGCAATTGGGCGAAGGAAGCGATAGTGACTTTATTTTAAAACTGGACGATGAGCGGGGGATTTTGCGGTTGTATCCGATAAAAGTGTGGAATGAGTTGGAAGACCGGCTGAACAATGAGTTAGATCCTTTTAATCCCGACCATGAAGATTTTATGTCGCTCTTCTTTTTAGATATCCGGGAGGTGTCAAAGGATACTTCGGACAGGATAAATATTCCGAATTACATGATAGACGCGGTGGGTTTGAAAGGAGAGGTGATGGTGCACGCGTACCAAAATAAAATTGAAATCTGGCCGCTGCACAAATACGAAGAACGCAAACGTGTGTTCAGTGCCGATTACCGCGATTTGTCGCGCAAGATTTTCACCTCCAAATCTGAGCAGGGAGGTGGTTCATGAGTTATCATCAGCCTGTCTTGCTCAAAGCGTCTGTGGATTTGCTTGACGTCAAAAAAAGTGGCTGCTATGTGGATGCGACTTACGGCGGCGGCGGGCATTCGGCTGAAATTTTGAAAAGATTGGGTGATTCCGGCAGCTTGTATGGAATTGATCAGGATGCGGACGCTGCGGCGAATGTGCTTTCGGATTCAAGATTTCATTTTTTGCAGGGAAATTTTCGCTACCTCAAATCGCTGCTCAAGTTAGAAGGCGTGAAAAGTGTGGATGGAATCCTGGCGGATTTGGGCGTTAGTTCTCATCAGTTTGACGAAGCCGAAAGAGGTTTTTCGTATCGTTTTGAAAGTCAGTTGGATATGCGCATGAACCGGGGGGGCGAACGCACTGCGGCGAATATTCTCAATGAATACGACGTGCAAAAATTGCAGCAAATTTTTGGAGAATACGGAGAGGTGCGGAATGCAAAAACGCTCGCACAAGCTGTCGTT
>CALMIT010000009.1 GCA_937864255.1 uncultured Saprospiraceae bacterium | reverse complement strand
GAATGAAGCGGTGCAACTCACCGTACAAACCGAGCCCTTTTGCAATTTCACTTTTAAAAACGCGGAGCGAGCAGCCGTAATCTTTCATTTTTACGCCGGAGGTGGAGCGGATGATCCAGTTGGCTATTTTGCTGGGAATTTTTCTCAAAAACATGCCGTCCTGGCGGTTGGCGCGTTCGCCGGCTACCACGTCCTAGTCGCCTTTTTCCAAAAGCGTCAGCATGCCCGGAATATCTGCCGGATCATTTTGAAGGTCGCCGTCGAGGGTAGCAATGTAAGTACCTTCGGCATGATCAATGCCAGCCATAAGCGCGAGGCTCTGTCCATAATTTTTGCGCAACTCTATGATTTTCAGTCGGGTATTTTTAGCCGAACGGAGTGCTGCCAGCGTGCCGTCTGTGGAACCGTCGTCCACGAAGACCATCTCGTAATCCAGTCCGGGCAGGCCTTCGTTGATACGCCGGATCATGGGTTCGATATTTTCCTCCTCGTTGTACACGCAGACGACGACTGATAATTTCATAAGTGGTAAGTTCGGGAGCAATGCTGGTTTTAAAAGTGCAAAAAAAGCCAAAGTTTTTGGAAATATACTCAAATGCGCTCGCTCCCGAGATACCAAAAAGGAAATTTAGTATTGCTGAAAATAGTATTTTGAATAGCACTTAATCATCCCATTCCTCACCCTCACATATCTTTTCACCGGTAGATTTATAGAAAACAAATTTTTCATCCTTCCCTTTTTCCACATCTACCGTGTAAGTTTGGCTTCCGTCAAACCAGTCGAGGCGGTTGGGTTCTTTAAAAGAATAGCCCCGAAAAACACTTGCGATACTGGAAGTGATGGGTACAGGAAGTTCGGAATCTTTGATTTCGCTTACCGCAAAAAGATAACTGCCTTCCGAGTCAAAAGCCAGTTCCATTTCAGATTTTCCTTTTTCAAGCTCTACCAAAAAAACCTCCTGGCCGCTGCAAAGCGTGAATTGTCTGGATTCTTCAATCTTGTATCCGGGGTGATGAGCACTGATGTAATCGGTGACGGCTGCGGGCAGATTTGCTATTTGTTCCGTGTCTTTTTCGCATTTGGCGAAAATAAACAGGAGTCCAAAAAATGGCAGCAATTTGAGAATGGCTGGGTTTTTCATGATGAAATTTTTATTCGATGATATTAATTAAGCTGTATTCTTCCTTATCAGTTACATTGACAGTTTTGATCAAACCGACACCCGGTGCGAAAAATTTATTTTCGTTTACATCAGGCTCCAATTCTGTCCATTCGTGCGTTTTGATGCAGTTGGTAAAAGTGCCGAAAGGTACGGTCACGCTGAGGCCGGTTTCAAGGATTTCTGCCTGGTCCTCCGCTTCACCGAAGTAATATTCCTGACGAAATTTTATCCCGACTTGTGGATTGGCGGGCATCACAATACCCGCTTTCGCACCGTCCACGCCGGCTTCCCAAGCGCCATGATGGTCGGCAAATGAACCGTCATTATTGTAATTATCCACTGCTTCGCCAAAGTACCACACGTTGCCTTCGTCGTCTTGTGCAAACCAATCGTCGGTATCTTCGATGAGCACTCCTTCGAGCCAAACTTTGTCATTGACTACGATGCAGGTGATGCCTTGTATCACTTTGGTTTCGCCTGTGAGCTTGACTTCGTTGTGTTCTTTTCCTTCTTCAGATTGTCCTTCCGATACGTAAGTTTTTCCCATTTCCATAGCAAAGTGAGGATTGGACAGGATAGTGCTATTGGAAAAATTTTCCGGTTTAATTTCCGGATTATACGTGAGGTCGGGTTGTCTTTTGTCTTTTTTACAATTTGAAAAAACAAAGACAAATGCGCAAATCACAAAAAAAAGTGGTTTCATTTTCTACAAATTTTATGGTTAGAAAATAAGACCCGCGGGTTTACACCCTCCAATACGCGAATGCCGTTTGCGATTGCTGCGTGTTGGCGCTTTTTTATAAAAATTTCCAAAAAATTCCCCCTTTCAAACCAATAAGAGCAGGCATTCTGTACGCTTCATTTTCCAAATGATATCTAAAGCCGGTTTCGATATTTGCCCGCCATTTTTTGTTGAGTTGATAATTCAAACTGGCTTTTGCAGTCAGGAAATTATTGACCCACACGTTTCTGTCTATTTTTTGCTCCGCATTCCAAATCAAGCCAAGATTAGTATTCTCAAAGTCATAATTTGCTTCGTAGGGCAGAAATTTAGTCGCGCCATAACTCAATCCCAAGCCGGGATAAAATTTTTGAAATTCTTTTTTAAAATAGTAATCCATACCAATATTTACCTCCAAAAATGACTGACTGGCTTCCGCGCCGGTAAAAAACAAATCGTCAGATGGCGGAGTCACTTCGGGGAATCCTTTTGCCGGATTGAATTCCGAAGAGGTTACATTTTGGTTGTAAAAATTGCCTTCCAGTTTTACTTTCAATCGGTCAGACACACCCAATAAAACTTGCAAACCGGTGGCAACACCTCCGTTTGAATTTAGCCCTTTGGCAAAAGGCATTATGCCGCCCACTGAAGTTCCAACTTCCCAGTCGCGCGGGCGGATGGTGTACAAAAATTGGCGGAATTGCATCTGCTTTCTTTCTTCCTGTTTAAAATTTCCGGTTTGAAAATTCAGGTTTTCATCCCACGCTATTGCTTCCAATTTTTTGAAGTCAAGCGGATGGAATGAAAGGGTTTGCCGGGAAATATCTCCCAAATGCAAAATATCATTCGATTGATTTTCCGGGCTTCCATAACCTTTCAAAACCGTCTCATTTGTTTGGGTTTGAAAAAAGGTTTGATTGGTTAATGCAATTGGATTTTCAAAATCTGCAAACTGTTTTTGGGGCTTTGGAGTCAGCCATTTGGTTAAATAAATTGTATCGGTCGTTTTTTCGATTTTGGTAATGTAAACGGTATCGTGTGTTGTGGAAAAAGCCATCGTGTGTGGAGCCGGTTTATCGGCAACCCTTTTCAACCAATAAAAATTAGAGCCTAATAACATTGCCAATAAAGGCAGGGTGACCCAAAACCATAAAAAGCCAGGCGCGTTTTTCTTCTCCTTTTTGCCCAGCCTCTTTTCCATATCCGACCAGTCTTGTTCATTAAATGCCGGTTCGGGTATGTTTTCCATATTATTTTTCCAATCATTCAGACCATTTTCCATATCCATTTCATTTTGTGATGGAAACTATTTTTTTATCCATGTTCATAATGCTTTTCAAATTTTGAATAGCTCTTGCCAGGTTTGACCTTGAAGTAGCCTGGCTGATATTTAAAATTTCCGCAATTTCCTGATGCGAATATTCTTCCATGACGTATAGATTAAATACTATCCGGTACGCAGGAGATAATTTTTGTAAAATAGGAAGCACCTCTGTTTCGGGAAGGATGTTGGGCAATTCCATCTCCTCACTCAACATAATTTCATTTGACAGATTTTCAAAAACAGGTAAGTGATGATTTTTCCGGTGATAATCAATCGCTGCGTTGATAAGTATGCGGCGCAGCCAGGTTTTGAAAGAGAGCCTGCGGTCAAAAGTTTCTAACCGGGTAAAAACTTTCAAAAATGCATCATTCAAAATTTCGGCAGCTTCTTCCCGGCGGGAAGTATAAAGGAGGCAAATTTTCATAGCATAGCCATAAAACTGCCGGTACAAATCCTTTTGACAAACGGGATTTGACCTTAGACAGCCATCTATCAGGTGCTGCAAATTGTTGACCTCTTTTTCCATACTGCGGTATTCAATTATACCTTACGAGATTGTAATTTAAAAATGCTGCGTATCATTTAAAAATTTTCAAGTCTTACAATATCCGTTCACAAAACCATCATTTACCCGGCAGGAGAAAATTTTCGGTATTGTACTTTTCACTTTCTTTGCAGCTCAGAATTTTTATTAAAAATGAGTCGCAGAAACAAACTTCAGAAATTCGCGGAGGTACTTTCCTTTCCCAATGTATATGAAAATATCAACCCCGATGAACCGGCTTTGGGCGGATTGAACGGAGAACAGGTTGAGTTGCGCGGCAGCTGGGCGAGCCGGCATTTTCAAAACCATAACCCAATTACGCTCGAACTCGCCTGCGGGCGCGGCGAATACAGCCTCGGACTGGCGCGACTTTTTCCCAACCGTAATTTTATCGGAGTAGATATAAAAGGCGCGCGCATCTGGAAAGGCGCCCGCACGGCGCTGGACGAAAATTTGCAAAACGTAGCTTTTTTGCGTACGCGTATCGAGCAGATTACGCACTTTTTTGCGCCCGAGGAAGTGGATGAAATCTGGATTACTTTTCCTGATCCTTTTTTGCGCAACAGCAAGTCAAACCGCCGGCTCACCAGCCTGCCATTTTTGGAGCGGTATGCCGGTTTTTTAAAAAAAGGCGGTTTGGTGCATTTAAAAACCGACTCTGCCGAATTGTACGAATTTACGCTGGATGTGCTTGCCGGACAGACGGCTTATCGGTTGTTGTTTCACGACGACGATATTTATACCAAGCCGCTACCAATGTCCGAGCTTGAAATAAAAACTTATTACGAAAAAATGCACCTGGAAAACGGGAAAACCATAAAGTATGTGCGTTTTGAAAAGTTGTAGTTTTTGGAAAAAGAAAAGGGCTTATCAAGCGATAACCCCTTTCTTCAAAATCAAAACAAAATAACAACTATAAAGCAAGTACTTTTTCCAATTTGAGGATTTCCATGATGTCTTTCAGTGTTCGCCAATGCCGCACGAGCGTATTGCGTACGACTACCGGCAGCGACTCGACCTCCAGGGTCGAAAAATAAATTTTGAGCATGAGCCGGTGTTCGCGCACACATTGCCCCACAACCGCCACCCCGTTTTTATCGGAAATGAAATAATTGACGTCTATCCAAAAATTATCAAACGCGGCCGGCGGATTTTGCGCGGTCTTTGGCTCGCTATTTTCCAGCAAAATTTCTATTCTCAGTTCATCCGCAAATTGCTGATGAATTTTTGCCAGTTTGAAAAACAACGATTTTAAAATCTTGTTGCCGACTTTTTCGCCGGCTTTGTTGAATCTCTGCGCCATTTTCTGATTTTTCAGCAGCAGATGATCGAGCGTATTTTCCAGATGACAGTTCATGGTATTGCTATTTGTGTTTCATAAAAAAGCGAAGGAGTGCTTAGTGCCTGGGACATACGCACTCCTCCGGTTTAATGAACAGTATCACGAAAAGCCTTTGGGTTATTTTTTGATTTTTTAGAATGTGCGCTCAAACCAGGCTTCAAAATCAGACAGCGTTTTTTCGGTATCTTCTTTTAGCTCAGACCAGTTTTCG
>CALMIT010000008.1 GCA_937864255.1 uncultured Saprospiraceae bacterium | reverse complement strand
TTCAACTGCGCGATGTCCACGGGCGCCACGCCCACTTTTTCGCAGACCTGCCCGCCGGCGAGGTTGGACAAAAGCGCGATGTCGTGCAGCGGCAATCCGAGCGCCAGACCCAGCGCCGCCACGCTGATCACGGTGTCGCCCGCGCCGCTCACGTCGGCGATGCTGCGCGGCTGCGTGGGCAGGATGGCTGCCTCCGGGCCGTCGTCGTAAAAAATGCCCTTGTCGGAAAGTGTGATAAACGTGATGCGGTTGTTCAGTCGCTCGCGCAGGTAGGCGGAGGTCTGCCGCAGCGATGCCAGCGTCGGCTCCACGGCGAAAGGTACGCTGTCGCGGACTTCTTTGAGGTTGGGTTTGAAAAGGGAGACGCCCTGGTAAGCCCAAAAATTTTGGCGCTTCGGATCACCGGCGACGGGGATGCCGCGCCGCTGCGCTTCCCCCAGCATATCGGCGATCACGCCCGCCGACAGTACGCCTTTATTGTAATCTTGCAGGAGAATGACTTTGATTTCGTGGGCATCGAGCAGGCTGCGGAAGCGGTCGAGCAGCGCCCCCGCTTCGGCGGCGCTGAGGTCGTGGCTGTCTTCGCTGTCCACGCGGAGCAACTGCTGGCTGGCTGCCAGGATGCGCGTTTTCACGGTGGTTTTTCTTTCGCGGGAGCACAGGATGCCGTCGGTGCGCAGTCCGTGCTCCGGCAGCAGCCGGTCGAATACCGCGCCCGCTTCATCCGCGCCCAGGGTGCTGAGCAAAAATGGCTGCGCGCCGAGCGCATTTACATTGAGCGCGACATTGGCTGCCCCGCCGAGGCGGTTTTCCACCTTAGCCAGTTGAACCACCGGCACGGGCGATATGCGCGACACGGAGCCGCTGAGGTAGCGATCCACCATCACGTCGCCCGCTATCAGTACTTTGAGTCCGCCGAATGCCTCGAATAGTTGCTTCATATTATAGATGTGCGATGGGTAGATTTGAGATTTTTAGATGCCGGATGTTTAGATGTCAGATTGATAGATGCCAGACGGTGGTTCTCTTTTCTCCCCGTCTCCCCGTCTCTCGTCTCCCCCTCTCCCTTTCTCCCTGTCTCACATCTCTCCATCTCACATCTAATTGTCTAAATATCTCACATCCCACGCGAGGCAAAGATAAATTCCCCCGGGAAAAATGCGGGTGGTTTTTTGAATATGGGAAAAGGGATGTGGGATTGCTGCATCCAACTATGCTGCTCCGGGCATCCATCAGATCTGAGGCGGATGCTGCATAGCCCCGACATTCATGTCGGGGAATAGGGAGGACGGAAATGGCTTTAGCCGAATGGATGCTATTTGGCTTTAGCCGCAGGGGGTGTTGTATTTTGATCTGCGCCTTGAAAGGCATGGCAATTTTGGTATTGGAGTGAATTGGTAAATTAAAAGGAAGAAATTTCAATAATCAGTTTTTTATAATCCGTATTAGCTTGTTTCATTTGCACACAGATGTCCAGTTTACGCTTATAGATATTAATTAGAGTTTTTTCAAAGAGTTCTTCAAATATTTCAATAGCCGTGTCAATATTTTTTTGGTTGATAGATTTTCCAATAAGTAGATTCATGGAATAAATTACTGAGAGCGCTTCAGCATAATTAGCAGTATACGAAACATTTTGTGGAAATTGCTGAAAAAGTTCCAGCAAGAGATTGAAAGAGCTTATAAAATTATCCAGAGCAGTATTTGCATTATTCAATACCAAATTACACATACCGAGTTTGGAGTAAGAAACCGCCAAACCGTTTTTGAAAGATACATTTTGTGGATAGTCGTCGTAGAGTTCTTTTGACAACTGAGCATCTTTTTCAAAAAACTCAAGCGCCTTTTGCAAATTGCCCAGGGCGCTATGCGTTTCGCCGAGTTTGGAGTAAGCAATCGCCAAACCGTTTTTGAAAGATACATTTTGTGGATTGGCTTCGTAGAGTTCTTTTCCTAAACGGGAACGTTCTTGATAAAACTCAAGCGCCTTTTGCAAATCACCCAGCGCGCGATGCGTGTCGCCGAGTTTGGAGTACGAAATCGCCAAACTGTTTTTGAAAGATACATTTTGTGGATTGGCTTCGTAGAGTTCTTTTGTCAGTTCATTGTATTTTGCAAAAAACTCCACCGCCTTTTGCAAATCACCCAGCGCGCGATGCGTGTCGCCGAGTGTGGAGTAAGAAATCGCCAAACCGTTTTTGAAAGATACATTTTGTGGATTGGCTTCGTAGAGTTCTTTTCCTAAACGGGAACGTTCTTGATAAAACTCAAGCGCCTTTTGCAAATCACCCAGCGCGCGATGCGTGTCGCCGAGTTTGGAGTACGAAATCGCCAAACTGTTTTTGAAAGATACATTTTGTGGATTGGCTTCGTAGAGTTCTTTTGTCAGTTCATTGTATTTTTCAAAAAACTCCATCGCCTTTTGCAAATCACCCAGCGCGCTATGCGTGTCGCCCAGTCGTTCGTAAGAAACGGCCAAGTCGTGTACAAATTCCAAAGTGGGAGACGATTTTATTTTTTCCTCGAAGATTTTATTTATGTTCTCATAAGTATTTAGAGCTGAACTCAGATTTCCGCTATCTCTGTACAGATCTCCTTTCTGCTTAAGGACGTTGAACTTTTCTTCTTCGGATAACAAGCGTTCCCAACTTTCAAGGGTAGCAATGGCTTCTTTGTACAAACCCAAATCCGATTGTAATTGAACGATTTGAGGGTACAGCGTCAATAAAAAAGAGGTCTCTTTGGAATCGGTGCGTTCCAATTGCTTTAACAGACGCTCTAATTCATTTGATTTTTCTTTGGCGGTGCTTCCTCCGAGCGTGGATATGGAAATCTGCCGTAGTTCCGCCTCAATTTCTCTCTTTTCAATATGCTTCCGCAAGTCAATTATAAGTGAACGAAAAGACCACAAATCGGGCATTTTGTCCATCATCAATCTCCCGAGTCTTTCATGCGAAGCGGCAGGTATAAATACAAAAAGCGCAATGGGAGATTGGGCCAGTTTATCCCGACGCAAATTCAGACCGGCCGTAATACCACGCCGGCGCTCATTATCAGCCGCCATTGCATAATATTCCACACCATGACTATCGCGCTCTTCTTCAAGCGCGTCGTCAAAATTTTCGAGCCATAAAAAACCTCTGCCAAGCGCCTGATAGGCGTCGCTAATTTGCCTGTAATCCGCCGCACTTACATCAATTTTTTGGAAAGGCTGATCAGGAAAGTTTTGCCTGAGATCGCTCTCCAATTGCTTCAAAAGATCATAATGATTGAAAGAGACAACAATGAAGCGAAATGCAGGTGTACGAAGCAACTTGAATAAGGGAGCTACTTCTTCATCGTAATTGTCAGTATTATCCAACATAGCGTTTATAAAGTTCGGATAATTCTACTACCGGATTCACACGTTTATAAGTACCATCATTATACTCAAAAATGATCAGCTTTTCCAGCAAATCCTGCCAAGTCTCATCGGTTGCAGTAGGCAGGTCGGCGTCATTATCATTCTTAAGTTGTTTGAGTATTTCAAAATCGGCGGGGGTGATGTATTGGGCGGTTTGGGCTGCGAGTTTTTTAAGACCCTTATCCAATGCTCCCATAGTAATTATGCCTTTTTCTTCATCAGAATAGAGATTGGCGTATTCCAAAACCCTGAGCAATTCGCGGGGAGAACCGCCGCCCATCAAAATCGCTTTTTTAATTGTGTCTTTTGAATCAAACAGTTTTTCGTCAATTCGGCGAGTTATAAATTCAAAAAAACGGTCAATAGCTTTGGGGATTTCAATGCCGTTGCGCTCTCTGATTTTTATAAATGGAAAAGGCAGAACAGTGTTCATTTGAGAGATTCGCTGCGTTTCGGATTGGAGTTCGATAGGTAAGGTAAAAACGGTGTTTACTTTGATTTGCCGTATTCTATCCGATTCACCGATTACAATTTTTTTTCGCGCATCAATTGTAGCAACCTTTTCCATTCCATCTACCACAAAAAGTAACTCTTGCGCCCGCTCTTCATTGCGCAATCGAATGTTTACGTGTTCAAAAAATACATTCAATTGTTGGGCGAAAGCAGTAAAATTATTTTTGAATACAGTCCGTATTTTTTCTGCATTTTCTTTTGTGCCTTGCAAGTTGGCTTTTACTCTGGAAGCAAGCCCAAGAAAACTTAAAATGCTGGGAGTTTCGGCTTTTAATTCTACTTCAAATCCCCCTTCTCTGGTAATTACTTTATTTACTTCATTTATTCTTTCCGAAAACCATACTTGTAATGAAGCCAGAATACCGTTATCAACTGTTATATCCTGATTTTTCAATTCTTCAAACAGACGTTCAATCTGAAAGATTAAAACGTCCATATATTCCATATCATTTTTATCCAGGCCGGTATCCAGGTTGCAAGTGACGCAATAAAAGCAATTGGGCCTATGAAGTTTTTTAGTGATTTTAGCCAACTCTGAAGTTTTTCCGGAGCCACGCATTCCTGCTAAGAAGATTAGTGACTTGTTGGCAATATTGGCAGTGCGATTATAAATAAAAGTTCGAGGGTCAACATTCAAGGATTTATATAAAACCTTATCCTCAAAATCGCCTCTTACATCTGAAAAATCGGTGAAAAAGGGATGATCAGGAGTAATTGGAACGTCAAAACGGACAGCGTTATCTACCTCCGCCAGGGTAGTAGCTTTTTTATAATGACTCAAATCTTGCGACATCTTTCAATTTTGAAAGCAAAAATACAATAGTAATTGGCTTTTTGTTCAATCTGCTATTGAGCTTTCTTTCAGCCTTCATAAAAAGATTGGACAACGTAAACGCCAGATGCCAGACAGAAAATTCCGTCTGGCATCCAATAATCTCACATCTGGCATCTTAAAAGATCACTTCCAAATCCCCTTGCCGATCAGGTAGGGAATGATGATCCAGAGCAGCCCTTTGATGAGGAAGAAGAAGAAGCCGAACCAGCCCAGTTTTTTGAGCCAGGGCATGATTTTATCTTGCAATAACGGCATAGGTCTTGAATTTTGATTCCATCGGCGCTTTTTCGCCGCGCTCTTTGGCGGCTTTAATGTCCGCGAAACCGCGCTTGTGTCCTTCCAAAAATTCGGGAGAGGTCGTCCACTGTTTGAAGGCTTCTTCAGACTCCCAATGGCTGACGACGAGGTAGTCGCCTTGCCCGTCGAGGGGGCGCAGCACCTGCATATCTACAAAACCCGGCATGCGGTCTATGGCTTTTGCGCGCGTGCCAAAGAGTTCTTCAAAACGCTCTTTGTAATCCGGCTCGCAAGTGATGTAATTGATGGCTACGAAATT
>CALMIT010000007.1 GCA_937864255.1 uncultured Saprospiraceae bacterium | reverse complement strand
GAGCCGGAAATATTCCGAGCCGCCGATTTTCGACATTAATAACTGCGAATAGGGCGAGTGGTCGTGGTCAACTACCGCCACTTCCACATTTTTCACTTCATAATCGGCAGCCAGCGGCAGCAGCAGCAACTGGATCGTAGGCATGACAAAAATGATCCGCAGGATCGCCGGATTGCGGAATATCTGCCTGAATTCTTTTTCCAAAAGGTATTTTAAAAGCATAATATCTGGTCTTTAGTTGTTGGTCTTTGGTCTTTGGAGTTGGGTATTCGGTATTTGGTTTTAGGTGCTCGGCTACGAGCTTGCGAAGTGGATGAAAGTGGATGAGGGATGATGACGGTTTATCTCGCTCCTTGTCTCTCGTCACCTAATCTCCCTTTCTCCTCTCTACGATCTACCACCTACGAACTCAAAAACACTCACTCCAGCCGCAGGCTGAATTTTCGCCAGCTCACAATGAGGAAAAAAGTGGTCATTCCGAGCAGAATCAAAGTCTCACGCCAGACCGAGGGGAAGTGCAACCCTTTTATCATCACATTTTTTACAATAATATAATACCACTTTGCGGGTACGACATTGGACATCACCCGCAAAGGCAAAGGCATATTTTCAATCGGAAACATAAAACCGCTCAGCATGATCGTGGGCAGCATCAGCCCCACCAGCGAGATAAACATCGCCAGCATTTGCGAATTGGTCGCCGAAGAAATCAGCAAACCCAGCGAAAGCGCGGTCATGATGAACAGCGTACTTTCTGCGTACAACAGCAGCAAACTTCCTTTTATCGGCAACCCCAGCAGCCACACGCTCAGCACCAAAATACTGGTCAGGTTGATGATGGAAAGCGCGAGATAGGGGATAGTTTTGGCAAAAATCATGGTGAAGGGGCGCAGCGGCGATACGAGCAGCACTTCCATATTGCCGTTTTCTTTTTCGCGCACGATGGCGATGGAAGTCATCATCGCGCAAATCAGCATCATCACCATCGCCATCACGCCCGGCACAAAATTGAAAGCGCCTTTCAATTGCGGATTGTACAACATACGCACCTCGGTATTGATAGAGTAGGGCAGTTCCGCGCCGTCCAATAGCTCGGTCTGGTAGTCGCGTATCACCGCACCGGCGTAATTGATGAGCGTATTGGCGAGGTTTGGGTCGGAGGCATCGGCTACCAGTTGCACCTGCGCCGCGTGCGTGTGCAGCAAGTCTTCCCGGAAATTTTGCGGAAACACCACCACCAGATGTACTTTTCCTTTCCGGAAAACAGATTCTATTTGGTGGTAGCCGGAAAGATTTGCGGCAATGTCAAAATACCGGCTGGCGCCCAATTGAGTCGTAATGCGCTGGCTGGCTTCGTCCTTGCTCTGATCCAAAATGGCGATTTGGGAGTTTTTCACCTCGTTGGTCAGCGCAAAACCGAAGAGCAAAATCTGCGCTATCGGAATGCCGAACAACACAAACAGCGTCCGCTTGTCGCGCAGGATGTGGTAAAATTCTTTTTTTATAAAAATGACAAATTGATGCATTTTGGATGACGAGTTTTTCGAGTGACGAATGACGAGTTTTTCGAATGACGAATAATGAGTAGAATTAAGCTCGTAGTTCATAGTTCTTAGAGAGAAGCGGAGACTGGGTGACGAGAGACAAGGAGCCAGATAAACCTTCATCATCCCTCATCCACTTTCATCCACTTCGTGAGTTCATAGTTGGTAGTTCGTAGGGAGAAGCGGAGACTGGGTGACGAGAGACAAGGAGCCAGATAAACCTTCATCATCCCTCATCCACTTTCATCCACTTCGTGAGTTCATAGTTGGTAGTTCGTAGGGAGAAGCGGAGACTGGGTGACGAGAGACAAGGAGCCAGATAAACCTTCATCATCC
>CALMIT010000006.1 GCA_937864255.1 uncultured Saprospiraceae bacterium | reverse complement strand
CGCAATCCAGAGTTGGTAGCGGTTGTAATGACCCCCGGGGTCATTGATCACCCCGCCCACAAAACCGGGGTCGAATATTTTTACAAGTTTGTTAAAAACGGGCAGCGAGGGGGAAACAGAGATCATGGCAGCCGAAAACATCAGCACCAAAGCGCCGATAAACATCCAAAATTCTTTCGAGGGCGTGCTTTCTTCGTTTTCGGGCGCGGGTATGGATTTGTAATTTTTAAAAAGCAAAAACAGCCCGATAAAAGCAAAAACGCCGATGAAAAGCACCAGTTGATTTTCCAGTCCCAGTTCGGTAAAAGCGTGCACGGAAGTGTCGCCCAAAATGCCGCTGCGCGTCAAAAAAGTGCTGTAAAGGATCAGCAAAAAAGTCAGTATGTAAAATAAAAAAGTGGCGCGTAAGGAATGTCCGGTCGCTTTGGCGACCAGGTGGGTGTGGATGCCGGCTATCAGCACCAGCCAGGGTACCAGCGACATGTTTTCCACCGGGTCCCAAGCCCAGTAGCCGCCGAAAGTCAGCGCTTCATAAGCCCAGGCTCCGCCCATCAGGATGCCCGTACCCAAAATCGCCCCGCTGAACAGCGCCCAGGGCAGGGCGGGTTTGAGCCATTCTTTATATTCTTTCGTCCACAAACCCGCCACGGCAAAAGCAAAAGGAACCACCGTGGAAGCAAAGCCGAGAAACAAGGTGGGCGGATGTATGGTCATCCAGTAATTTTGGAGCAGCGGATTCAGCCCGTTGCCGCTGATTTGGCTGAGGTAATCTGCTTTCGCAAAAATGGGCGCGTCCATTACGTCGCGCAGCAACAAAAAAGGATTGCTGCCAATTTTGAGGGGCGCGTCGCCACCGCTCACATAAATACCCAAAATCATGGAGCCGATAAAAAATTGTACCAGCGAAAGCACGGACATGACGGGCGCTTCCCACTTTCCGGCGCGCCAAATCAGCACCACACCAAGTACAACGTGCCAAAAGAGCCACAGCATAAAACTGCCTTCCTGGTCTTTCCAAAATGCTGAAAAAATGTACTCAAAGGGCAGGTCGTCGCTCGTATTCGCCCACACGTAATGGTATTCGTAATAATTTTTCGTGAGTATGAAAAAAAACACGGAGACCATTGTAGCCAGTGCGGCGCCGTGCATCAAAAAGCCTGCGCGGCCTATCGCCAGCCAGTTTTTATAATGATAGGAAGTGCGGCGGTTGGTAGCAAAAAAATAGGCGACAGCGGCCAGCAAAGAGGCGACAAAACTCGCCACAATACAAAAATGCCCGACTTGGCCGGGCAGCAGGTGTTCACCTATATAATTTATTTCGGTCATGATGCGAAGGCGGTCTTTAAAAAATTATAATCGGCCGGCTAATTTCAACTTTCTTTCTGGCTTTTGATATAAATCTCTTCGTCTTTGTATTTCGAGGGGCATTTCATCAGCAGGTCGGAGGCGATAAATTCTTCGCCTTTCATTTTTCCGGTGATGACGATTTGCTCGGAAAGTTCAAAATCCTGCGGCTTTTCGGAAAGCAGCACTACTTTTTTCTCATCGCCGTTGCCATCCACCACATAAAAACTGAAATAGTTCGGGTCCTTGGCCGGGTCGTACACCATGGCTTTGTCTTTGGCAAGTTGCCCGACCACTTTCACTTTTTGCCCTGTCTTCACCGCGTCGGAAAAAGTAGAATAGGTACTCAAATCTTCGGAAGAACTCATCAAAAGGGCGATCGCCGCGCCGATAAGCAGAATGGCGATGATATATGTCTTTTTCATGCTGGTATTTTTATTTAAAAAATGTCAATGGGCAAATGTACAAACACCCCAAGTTAAAAGCAGTTTGCGCGCGGGTGTTTTATAAATAATTTTTTACCCGCCCGGTCGAAATATTTGAATCCTGCCCAACCCCGACAAAACTGCCTTCTGTCTAAAATGGTAAAATCCCGATTCACTTTTTTCTCAAAAAAATCATTCTATCATGAAAAACCTTTTCATTGCCTTTGCTGCTTTCCTGTTTTTGGGAGGCGTATTCACTTCCTGCCTTAAAGACAAATGCGTCAGCACCAAAACTTTCGTCCGCTTCGATCCTATTTACCTCTCTGCCGAACAAATTCGCGGTGAAGTCACCGTCGAGGCTTTCCGCGAACTGAAAAGTCCGGGGAAGATTTATGTTTTTCAAAATTACCTGCTCATTAACGAAATTAACGAAGGCATCCACATTTTTGACAACAGCCATCCCGAAAATCCCATACCACTCGCTTTTTTGAAAATAGCCGGAAATGTGGACATGGCCGTACGCGGCAATTATTTGTACGCCGACCAATATACCGACCTGCTTACTTTCGACATCAGCAATATGCTCCAGCCGCAACTAACCTGCCGCGCCGAAAATGTTTTTCAACTTTACGGACATGATCCTTATCGCGGTTACCTGGTAGGTTACACACAGACAGACGTTACCGAAACGCTCTCCTGCGACGACGACCGCGCAAACCAGGTGTGGTGGCGCGGCGGTCCCGAAATTTTTGTCGCTTTTGACGCGCTGGACAATAGCGGACGCCCGAATACCGCCTCCAGCAACACCGGCAATCTGCTGGCCTCCGCCACCGGCGTCAGCGGTTCTTATGCCCGCATCAGTTTTAATCAGAATTACTTGTACGCGGTGGATAATTCAAGTTTATATCCGTTTTCGCTTTCATCGCCTGATTGCCCGACAAAAGGCAGCCAACTGACTGTAGGCTGGAATATCGAGACCATTTTCCCTTGGAAAAATTACCTGTTTCTGGGTTCGCAAAACGGCGTTTACATGTACGACGCCCGCAATCCGAATGCGCCCACTTATGTGAGTTTTTTCCAACACGCCACCGGCTGCGACCCCGTAGTCTGCGACGATAAAAATGCTTACGTAACCATACACGACGGCACGACCTGCAACGGTACAAATATCAATCAACTCGACATCATCGGT
>CALMIT010000005.1 GCA_937864255.1 uncultured Saprospiraceae bacterium | reverse complement strand
CCGCATCCAGTACAGTAGCCACCCCGCCAATGTTTAAAGCCAATAGCGCCCGGAATGCCTGCCTGCTGATCGCCATAGGAACAGCAGCCGCAATGTGCGCTACCCTGCTTTTTTTGTCCATTATTCCGGTAATAGGAGTAGTGCCTGTAGCAGTACTGCAATCCGAAATACCGTGCATGTAAATTAAATCCATTTAAACCGCTTTAGTGATTTGATGTGAGTAAGGAAGCTCGGTATTAAAGGTAGTGCCGTCCACCGCGTCGATTATACAACCTCCTTTAGTCACTACATATACATGTGTAGGTGTTTTATCGGCGTTGTTATATGATACGTATCTAAAATACGGCTGTATACCCAGGTTTTTTAAAATACCAGCAGCCAGTAGTGACATGCTTTTGCAATCACCGAAGGAGCCCACCAATCGGGGAGGCGCCTTAATCGCCTGATAACTGAAACCGTCAGGAACGTACTTAACGTTGCTCCGTATAAAATTGTAGATGGCTTGACAGGTGGCTGTTTCATTACCCCGCTTAAACATTGGCGCAATGTCCGAAGTCTGATACGCAGCGTATTTTACAGCACGCTCCAGTAAGGTGCGAATATCCCGGTTTGAGATATTCGACTTAATGAGTGTATCGACGTTATTAGCCCTCATTTTTTGACTATGGACTGGTAGATATTTTTAATGGCCGCGATGTAGCCACTACCGTCGATTTGAAAGGACGATGTTGCGGTAATAGGAATCGGCAATACAAACGCTAAAACAGGCTTAACGGTCGCTGCATAGCGCACGTCTATTATTAACACGTTTGTGCTGATCGCATTAACAAGTGATGTAATAGCATTAATACCTGTAATGTCTATTTGAATCGGTAAGCTGACAGAACTTCGCTTTCGCGCAATAACAGATGCTCCAGCTTTGTTTGTGAATTTCCCCACAACTTGATTGTTAGCCGTAACAGTCCCGTTTACGTATGTTACGGGTACGTCAATCCCGGAATTATTCGTCAGCTTGATAACGGCGTTAATTAGAAGATTTCCGCCGACAATAGATAAGGTGGGTTTACCGCTTACCCCTGTTTCCAGCGTATCGCTAAACTGTTTTAACTGATATAAGTTGTACACGCCGTACGCACCTACTGCCGGTAATACAAGTTTAGAAACTCGCTTTAAATCCATAGTTCAAAAGTACAGTCAAAAGAAGATACTGCACAATAAAATCTACGGTATAAATATAAACTATTGATTTACAGCGTGTTACAGCGTTAAGCGTTTACCAAAAGGTGTCACTTTTTTTTGACATTCAGCAAAGCGGCGTGTATGAGTGCGTTCGACCTTCGTATTTTTGCTTTGTCCGGGATATTGAAAATTTTAGGCTCCCCATTCTCTTTAAAGGTGATATTATACACTAAGTCGTTTTCAACTATTTTAAATTCAGTAAGCATAGTTGTTTTATAGGGCATGCCGATAGAATCGAGGAATTCACATAATACACCTACTACGTATTTGTTGTATTTTAGGTAGATTCCGTCAAACCAATAGTATATGAATAAATCTTTACTCATGAACTTTAGGTCGGACATAATTTGGTCTATCGTATGAGCCGCGAACCAAAACACATTCTTTAAATCATTCGTAATAATATCCGGTACGCCAATCAGCTCCCCACGTGCATATTCATATACTGTTTTTGAAGCGGCGAACATACCTACCGTTTGCAGTCTCCGTTTTTTTGGCAGAGCAGTTAAAATTTGGAACCCTTTATTATTGATTATTTCATGGTTAAATAGCGCCATTGCGTACGCGCTGTTTAAATCAATGTTCACAATATTATCCACTCGTATATCGTATGGAAGTACATCTGCAATGTCAAAGAATGTTACCGCGCCTTCATAATCAAATTCCGATATAGCCGCATAGTCAATTGTTTTCTTTAGTTTTTGGTAGGACACAAAAACATCCTCGTGCATGAGGTTTGTTAAATACCGCTCTATTTTATTAGCATACTCAATAGACGTAGTGTAATTGGAGTGTGCCACGGTAAAATCGGCCTGCAATAACTTTAACGCACGTATTTTTTTTAAAATGTCCGTATCGTTTTTAGTGAGCTTCTCTACGTTTTTACGCATCAGCTACAGATAACCTCGATGTCCTTATAGTCGATGCTGATTGTTTTACCTTCCTCTCTTATTCGGTATAGCAATACGCAGTTTAGCCTACCTGCCTCTTTTAACTGTGTTAACATCTTTGCCTTATCCTCCGTGAACATCTCCAACGCTTCTTTATTGGCATAAGTCATCCCATCAGAAGCGGTATACAGAAAGTCAAATCCGGCCTTTAACCTTGAAATGATAACCCGATCAACGTTAAACACAGTCTTACTTGACGTGTTAACAAAGTACGTCTTACCGCTTGAGATCATTAATTGACATAACTCATCACTAAACGACTTTGATAAATTGTTCTGTATTAATAAATCTCGCTTTCCTGCATCTTCTAAGAATTCGATCACTTTTTTCTGCGTGATTTTGTCTAAAAACCGCCCTTTATACCGAAGGCGACTAAACGCCGCATCGGAAGCTCTTTCCTTTTTTGTTAAGCCTGATTTTTTATATGGCTTATCCTTATCCGGCGTACCGGCGTACTGTCGAAAATAGTCAGAGGCTTTGGCGAATCGACTAGTATACTCGTCAACATAGCGCACACCTCTTTTTGTTTGAATTCTTTTTATCATAATTAACAGCAGGTAAAAAAAAAGCAGACAATTAGATCGCCTGCTTTTTAGTGTGTGTTCTTGATGAAGTTATTTTTTAGCGCTGGCGCAAACAACTACTTCGTAAATCTTCACGTTGCCGGCTCCGGTACGTCGCCGTTTGATGTCAGTAAGGGTAATGCGCAAAATAGTACCGACTGCGACGTTAAAGGATTTAACCGCATTAACCAGTTGCGCTCCTTGATTTACGTATCGTTTACCTTCGTTCAGGAAGGAGACAACCTCTCCGGTTTTTACTTCGCCGGTCTCCATGTCCTGATAAGACTGCTCTTTTATGCCAATAAAGACGCCAGTAAAAGTATCACCAATCTTATCAAGCGCTACATACGACGATACAATGCTTGCAATCGGTATAGCGTTAGATAATGCTTTCGCATCCGATAACGCGATAAGTTCCGCCATTGTCAGATCGCTACCCTCAACAGGTATGTCTTGAACAGGTGCAAGTTGGGTGTTTTGTTGCGATGTACTAACCTGGTCAGTAGCAGCAACTTCTTTTTGTTTTTTATTCATGTTAAGTATTAAAATGTATTATAAAACAGGGTATAAGTGTATATCCGTGCTTTCTATTCTGAATAGAGCCTCCTCTTTTATGTGGCCTAATGTGCGGTGGGTATGTGTACGTTCTAATTCAAATAAGTACTCTGTATGCAGGAACGTATACAAGGCATCATTATCGCGGCATTCCGGTAGTAATACAAGATCAAACGGGTTGATAAACAACACATCAATATAACCGGCTTCTTTTTTTGCGTCGAGATTAACCATTTCAGGGATTCCCTTATAATCAACAGGATAATAGATATACCGTCCATACGTCTTTGACGTATACCTGTGCAAGTGGGCATAATGCTTTATTCGCTTAATATTCCATTCGTTACGCATTTTAAAGAGTTTAAAATCATTAGCCAGCATACCGTTAGGTATTTCATATGCTACCTTAATTTCGTCAGAGTCCGTGTAATAACACTTAACTGTAATGCCTTTTATTTTTTGTACTATCATATCCGAATTATGGGCGGCTTAAATAATCCTCTGCTAATTGTATTTTACCGGTTCTGTGAAGCTCATTCACAAACCCTATACTCTCAATAAACCAGTGGTCAAGCCGTATGCTTGGAAATTCTGATTGCCTTGTTTCGTCCCGTGTGTCTGTGTTATAATCGATGTATACTGCTCCGCGTATTCGCGAATGTTTAATAACCTCAGATATTTTAACGCCCGCACATAACAGGTCGCGATAAAAATGAAACCTAAACGTACGCGTTGTGTCGTTAATGCGCAGGGATAAAGTACACACATAACCGGTTCTAATCGTATCTCTTTTTATTTCCGTAAACATGACGCAAGTATATACCTTAATGTTTAGCACAGATAGTCTATGTTGCTATTTGGAATCAGTCTAAACTACCTGTAGTTTGGTTCCGGTATAATAATAAGAGGTAATATTGTGATAGAAATAATAAAATAAATATGGCAACAAAATTAGACATCAAAAGAAGGTTGGAAAAAGAAGGTTGGAAAGTAGTCCTATTTCAAGGCAACTCAAAAGCAAGGGCAACCAAAGGGAGCAGGGTAGTCGAAGCCTCGTCTATATCTGAACTGAGAAAAAAACTAATTGGATACTAAGTATAGCACTTTTATTAATATCAGAATAAATATGCCAACAAAAATTAAAAAGTTTAAACACGACGGGGTACTATCAACAGCCGTATACCCATTGGGTAGAGGAGCTAAAGTACAGTTCTTAGACTACAGCGCACCATCTATTGATTGTATCACAGATGTAGGCTTCCGGCATTACATATCACCGGATAATATACTCCCAGAAGATAGTCAAGGGCAAACGCATACACACGGCGGGTTACCGGTTGAGCGACTGGCAGGCGTTTTTGAAGTGTCTGCATTACTGAGGCGTGAACCACCAAAAGGCGCAGAATAATGACCGGTATTTTAATCCTGTTACTATGCGCCTTTGGCGTGCTCCTCTTGTATGCGTTGGAATTAAACAAGAGGTACACCTATTTAAAAAAAACACTAAGTGAGTTATCCCAGGCAGCCAAAATGAGCGACACCACAATTATCGAAATGGCTGAAAAGGCGTACCCCGTTGCTTCGCACATCGATCCGGCAAAAAGTCCGTACACGTACGAAAACAAAGCATATATTAGAGGAGCAAGAGAAATGTACTTTCTATTTAACCCAGCGTTTTAGAATTATGTTTCCAAGAGCAATGAATAATATGGAAAAATCTATGTTAACGACCATAAAGGAATATGGTTTTTCCTATGAGTTAAAATTCAACTATTCTCCTTATAGTGGTGGGTACGTAGCATTGCTGGTAACGTTTGACGGTATGAAATCGAAGCGGAACGCGAGTGATGTACTGTCAAACGGCACAAATGCCCGAACGGGATACAAAACATCAAAATAGCACTGAAACCGCTTTGTTTTATACCGTGTGTTATGGTTTCGTGCTTTGTTAAGAACATTAAAAACTAATTATAAATGAAAACAACAAAGAAATTGCAAACCGCCAACGGATTGGGTGCTTACGAAGTGGCGGCACTTGAAAAACAGTCGCTTCAATTTTTTCACAAGCTAAATAGAAATTCAAATGCTAAAATGTATTACGTCAAGCCGCCATTTTGTAAGCACCTTGTTAGCGGCTGTTGCTCACTTTTTCAAGGTGCGTTTTTATGCAAAACCGTTTGACATTTGGAAAGAGTGTCAAGATGATAAAAGGAAGAAAGATGCTTGGTTAATGGCTGATTACATTTCTTACGATGGCAAATTGTATTACGGTCATCCGCTTGGGATATTTTTTGAATCAAGTCAAAATAGTTGGTGGCTGTCACGCAATAGCCGCTAACGGTCAAACGCTTGGCGTTCGGGCGGGAATTAGAAGTAGAATTTTTCACTTAACAACAAAAGTAAATATGGAACAAGAAACATCATTAAACAACGAAGCCGCCAATAGCGATTTAGGTGCTGTTAGCGGTAGTGATGATTGGGTTAATCTTGAATACTTTGGTGAGACTTACGAGATTATGGAAGGTGTGATGTTTGAGAAAGGCACAAAAAGTGGATTACCAAAAGATATTTGGGAAAGCACCAAAGATGATGATAGTATGAAATTGTGGAGGGTTATTTAATCATTACCGCTTCTTTTTTGAGCGTGGGCATAAGCACAAATAAAATGAGTAAAAACGAAAAGTATCTGCAATACGCAGCAATGATTACAGGAGCAATTGGTTCTATGTTTGAAGAAGACAGTGAGTGGGCAGTTGACCAAGAAGAATTAATGGAGGGCAATAATCTTACCCACTTTATGCACGCTTTGGCAAACGTAGCACCTGCCCACTTGTATAATAGCTTAACTGGCGACAATAAAAATCAGCTTGAGTTTAACCACGTTGCAAACCGATTGTGCTTTCAGTATATGAATGCAGCGAAGGAAGAAAAAGAAGCATAGCACTAACCTTACTACGAGCTACGACACCCGCATTACTTATAGCTGGTGTTGTAGCATCGTTTTAATGTGCTATAACGTTTTGCGTATATACGAGGTACGCCTTAACGGAAATTTCAAATTATAAACAAATGCTTGTAGGCGTATCTTGTATATACGCTGTTAGCACCAGTACGGATTATGGCAACAGAACAAAATATAAAAGACGGACACAGATATTTGATACAATTGAGTATTAAGCAAGATAGCTTTTTATTTAATATGTGGGATTATGTCGAAAGTGCTAAAACATTAAAGGAGGCAGAAAAGCTATGTGAAGGATTGTATGATAAAAGCGTTCATAAACTTCAAATATCTGATTTAGTAACTAATACTATCGTGAAAACGTGGACGTAGTATTGGCGCTAACTACCAGGTAAACCCATGTTATTGGGTTTACACGACCAAATATGAGTTATACCGCTTATAAATACACGTACCTTAAAAAGTAACATGGACATAAAATATCTACACGCAGTGGTAGAACTGGCCAGTACGTACGCCGACTTTGATGCAGAATCGGCGTTTATCAGGATTGCGGAAAAGAACAAAACATCTAATTACCTTAGTGTCTCAAGTTTAATACACTCTTTTGATTGTAACTATGATATGAACTACTGGTCTAAAGTAATACCGGCTATTCGAAAGGCAGAGGAGGTAATTAAAGGTAAGGCGCGTACAGATATATAGGACAAAAAATAATAAGCGAATGACATAAAGTTGAAGATTAATAACAAACGCAATGATTTTTGATATTGAAAAACTTCGAAAAGACTTAATCACAAAGCGAGTAATTG
>CALMIT010000004.1 GCA_937864255.1 uncultured Saprospiraceae bacterium | reverse complement strand
ACCCGGTCAGCACGTTTTTTTCCGGGAGCGGACTGGCGATTTATGGTGGGCTGATTGGCGGATATCTGGGCGTGTCATGGTATTTGCGCAAGCTGAAAATCCCTTTCCTCGAATTTGTGGATGCCGTGGCGCCCGCGCTCATTATTGCGTACGGCGTGGGGCGTATTGGCTGCCAGCTTTCAGGCGACGGCGATTGGGGAATTACGGCGGCGACTCAACCTTCCTGGTGGTTTTTGCCCGACTGGATGTGGGCTTATGATTATCCTCAAAATGTAAATAACAGCGGGGTGACGATATCCGGGCTTTGTGATAATGATTGCTGGCAGCAGGTTTTTGGTCAAAATATGTCCGTTGAAGAAAAGTGCGCCCAATGCTGTGGCGTCCGCTATTGTCACCAACTGGATGCGCCGGTGTATCCGACGCCATTTTATGAAACCATCATGGCATTTATTATCGGCGGCATTTTATGGATGTTGCGCAAGCGCCTGAAAATCACCGGCATGCTCTTTTTTGTCTATGTCTTTTTTGTGGGAATCGAGCGGTTTTTTATTGAAAAAATCAGGGTGAATCCTGACATAGATTTGGGTTTTGCACAAGCAACCCAGGCAGAAATTATTTCCGTCATTATGATGCTGCTTGGCATTGCCGGCTGCTGGATTTTATGGACTCGCGCAAAACGGCGTACAACCTGATTGCACAATTTTTTAAATCGGCTATTTTCTCTGTCAAAATAAAAAGATATCCGGCTCTAAATTTTATTGACTAATTTCATTACGATTTTTACGCTTAATTTTTGGGCATCCGAAAAAGTCTTCTCAATTTTCGGGCGACAAGAATTCCTCTTTTCATTTTTGCAAACCCTAACCACACATGTTCCAAAACAACCAGTTTTTGTCTTCCGATGCGCAACCATCTACTCTCGATGAATTAAAAATCTGGGTAAAGCGCATTGCTGATTTTTGTACTCCTGCGAATGTTTATTGGTGTGACGGAAGTGATGAAGAATATGATCGCATGACCAGTTTGCTCGTCGAAAAAGGCACCTTCATACGTCTCGATCCAGTAAAAAGACCCAACAGTTTTGCCTGTTTTTCAGACCCCAGCGATGTGGCGAGAGTAGAAGACCGGACGTTTATCTGTACCCGTCTTCGCGAAGATGCCGGCCCCACCAATAACTGGGTAGAGCCTAAAGAAATGAAAGTAACTCTGGAGGGATTGCTCCAGGGCTGCATGAGCGGCAGAACCATGTATGTCATTCCATTTTGTATGGGTCCGATAGGCTCGCCTATTTCCCGTTATGGTGTTCAGATAACTGACTCGGAGTATGTCGTGGTTAATATGAAAATCATGACCCGGATGGGAAAACCTGCACTGGAATGGATAGAAAAATCCGGCGAATATGTAAAAGCGCTGCATACTGTGGGCGCGCCGTTGGCGGCAGGTCAGCCGGACAGTAAATGGCCTTGCAATCCTACGACGAAATATATTGTACACTTTCCCGAAGACCGTTATATCGTTTCTTACGGCAGCGGTTATGGTGGCAATGCGCTTTTGGGCAAAAAATGTTTTGCGCTCAGAATTGCCTCCTTTATGGCGCGCGAAGAAGGCTGGCTGGCTGAGCACATGCTGATTTTGGGCGTGGAAACCCCGCAAGGCGAAAAAACCTACGTGGCCGCAGCTTTCCCCAGCGCCTGCGGTAAAACAAATTTTGCCATGCTCATCCCGCCCACCGGTTTTGACGGATGGAAAATAACGACTGTGGGCGACGACATCGCCTGGATAAAAAAAGGCGACGATGGAAAATTGTACGCCATTAATCCCGAAGCGGGATATTTTGGAGTAGCGCCGGGTACCAATGTGAAAACCAACCCGAACGCAATGGACACCATTAGTAAAAATACCATCTTCACGAATGTTGCCGTGACCGACGACGGTGACGTCTGGTGGGAAGGAATGACAAAAACCCCGCCCCCGAACCTAACCGACTGGCGTGGCAATCGCTACGATCCGGCCAGCGGTAAACCCGCCGCACATCCAAATGCGCGCTTTACGGCTCCGGCAAACCAGTGCCCGAGTATTGATAAGGATTGGGAAAATCCAACCGGCGTGCCTATTGCCGCTTTCATTTTCGGCGGACGTAGAAGCACAGTAGTGCCGCTTGTTTATCAATCGTTCAACTGGAATTTCGGCGTATATATGGCAGCTACCATGGGTTCGGAAATGACGGCTGCTGCTTTTGGAGAAATAGGGAAAGTACGCCGCGATCCTTTTGCAATGCTGCCTTTTATGGGTTACCACATGGGCGAATATTTCAACCATTGGTTGCAATTTGGTCGCGATCTGCCCAATGCGCCCCGCATTTTTGGCGTCAACTGGTTTAGAAAAGACGAACAGGGCAATTTTGCCTGGCCGGGCTTCGGTGAAAATATGCGCGTATTAAAATGGATAATAGACAGAGTGAAAGGCAGAGGCGCTGCTGTGGAAAGCCCGATCGGCTGGATGCCGCGTCACCGCGATATGGAGTGGAAAGGTCTGGAGGATTATCCGAAAGAAACTTTTAAACACATCATGGGCGTGGACAGGGAAGCGTGGAAGCAAGAACTGCTGGCGCATGAAGAATTGTTTGAACTGCTTTATGACAAGTTGCCGAAAGAATTTCTTTTCATGCGGCAGTTGCTGCTTTCTTCGCTCTGGCGCTCGCCGGCGCAGTGGGAACTGGCGCCCGAACGGATTTAATTTCAATGGACTATGCCTGAAAAAGGGCGTACCAGGTTTTAATCTGGTACGCCCTTTTTTAATAAAAAACTGAAGACTTATGCCGGCGAATTTTTGATTGTTTCGAATTCTATAAATAATGACAGAGCATTTTTGGTGTTTTGGGATTTTATTCCGACTAACTGAAAATGGTGATTTTTCAGACTGAAATTAATCCCCGGTTTTTTCAATTAGTAATAAACAGATGTTTAATTTTTTGAAAAACAATTTTTTAAATCCTATTTTTTAAAAATGATATAAAAACAATCCACCTTGAAAAATGGAAGCAAAAACAAGAAATAAAAACTTTTAAAAATAAAATTACCTTTGCTTTGCTTCTCAAAAACCTAAACGGAATAAAATCTGTGACAATTTTCCGGTAAAACTTTTTTCATTACCCCCTTTTATCCCCTTATCCTAGTTTCTCGCTCAAATCATCGGTAGGTAATCCATCAATCTACCAATTCCTCTATGGCGGCGGCCGGCTGAATTAACTTTCCGGTTTTCGGTGTGTCTCTGGTTGAGCCTCCGGTTGTTTCAAGTAATTTGAAAACCTGCTTTGTATCCAGTTTTGGGTTAATGCTTTTGAAAATGCCAACCAAACCGGAAACGTACGGAGTCGCCATGGAGGTACCGTTGAGGGCAGCATAATTATTGCCGGGAGTAGTGCTGTATATCTGCACGCCCGGTGCGGCAACGCCCATTTTCATATCTTCTACATAATTGGAAAATCCGGCCCGGTTTAGCAGCGTATCCACCGCGCTCACCGTGATGACGCCCGGCACGTTTGCCGGTGAGAAATATTTCGCATTGTCGTTGGAATTACCCGCGGCTACTACCACGACGGCGCCCGCCTTGTTGGCATATTTTACCGCATCTTCGTAGGCTTTCTGACTGAGCCGGGTAGAACGCCCGCCGAGCGACATGGATATAACATCGGCGCCCGCGTCAGCAGCTTCGATGATGCCTTTCATAATGCTTTGTTGTGTGCCGCGCCCTCCGGCGTTGAGTACTTTGATGCTGGTGATATTTACAAACTGATTGTCGGGAGAAAAAGAAGCTATGCCGATTCCGTTGTTGGACACCGCACCGGCGATGCCGGCGCAGTGCGTACCGTGTCCGACGGGATCGTTGTCGTATTCTTTTTTTAATGAAAAATAATTGTCTTTTAAATCTTCGTGTGCGCCCTCCACGCCGGTATCCAAAATGGCGATGAGCGCTTTCCGCTGCGGTTTGATTCCGGATTGCCGGATGAGTTTGTAGAGTTTGTCCACTTCCATTTTATCGAAGCCCCACAGGCGCGCAATTCCGGGATCGTTCACGGGATATGTGCGGGTGCTTTTTGATGAACTGGCTCCACTTTCGGTTGGGTCGAGGTTGATTATTTCATTTTCTTCGAGCCAGTCAAGTGCGCCACTTTTTAGCAGGGCGGCTTCTATTTCTTTCAGATTTTCAGTATTCTGTCCGGGAATGTTGATTAAAAAATAGTCGTCGAGATCGGTTTGATCTGCCATTTTGGGTTGAAAAGCGGCTTGAAAATTTAAATCATATTTTTCTGCCAATGATTGGAGTGCGGTGATATCTTTTCCGTTTTTTAGTTCAATTAGCAACTCTCCGTTTTCGTCGAGCGGAACGCCGGCGTCAAAATTTTCGATCACAGCGGTGGGCTGAAAAGTGGCCTTCATTATATTTTTATAATAAAAAAACCAACCGCCGAGCGTGAGTATGAGCGTTCCGAAAAAAACAAAAGGATATTTTTTTAAAAAATTAAACACCTGGGCAATCAATCCGAGTACTATCAAATCGCGAAAAAGCGCCCATAATTTCTGCCCTGTATCCGCGCCGGCAAAAACGACGGAGAAAAGATAAGTCGCCAAACCGCCCAGGATTAAAAAATTTAAAATTCGCGCTTTGGCAGAGTCGCGGTAAAAAAACCAAAAGACAAGGCCGAGCGCCGTGATCAGAAAACCGGTCGAATACAGAAATGAAAACATGGCAGAAATTTTTTCAATTTTTAAATAAAACCGAAACTAAAACGGGTACGGCGAAATGCAAAAGAAAACCGATAAAGGAAAGTAAAAAATTCGGTAAAGGTGTTTTTCTTCGTACTTTCACCGACGACAACTTTTACAAAACTACCTTGTGCTATGCTAAAATTGAAAAAGAACGTTTCGAGAAAAAAATTGCCGTCCGTCACGATTGTCGGCGCGGGAAAGGTGGGCTACCAACTGGGCAAAATTTTAAACGCTAACGGCTTTCAAATCAAAGAAGTATTTAGCCGCAGTATTTCCAAAGCAGCCAAACTGGCTCGAATATCCGAATGCGGATTCACCACGGATTTGTCCATGATCAATACGACGTCCGACCTGTACATTGTCGCGGTCAAAGACGACGCTATTGCTTCCGTAATCGAAGAATTGCAAAAGGTATTACCGGCTGAAACGCTGATCGTGCACACTTCCGGAGCTACTCCTGTGGAGCCGCTTCGTAAAATTTTTCCGCGTTTCGGCGTCTTTTATCCTTTGCAAACTTTCAGCACCGAAAGTACGCCCGACTGGTCTTTGGCGCCGATTTGTCTGGATGCCGCAAGTGAGGCTGACTTGGAATTTTTGAAAAAAATAGCGGGCAGCTTTAGCCGGAAACTTTATTTTGTAAATGATGAGCAACGCGCTGTTTTGCATATAGCCGCCGTGTTTGCCAATAATTTTTCCAATCATCTTTTTCATTTGAGCAAAATGTTGCTCGAAGAGCATAATTTGTCTTTTGACCTTTTGCGGCCGTTAATTTTGGAGACAGCCAAAAAGGTGCAAAATCACAGCCCCGCTGAAATGCAGACCGGCCCGGCAGCGCGCGGCGACCAACATACGCTCCGGGCGCATTTGGAATTTTTAAAAACATCGCCGGAGCTTTCGGAAATATACCGCGTACTTACCGAGAGTATTTCCAGGCACATAAAATCCTGATTTTCAACATGAAAATAGTTGGCGATATACCGCACCCATTTTTAAAAATCACCATTTTCAAATGGAATGAAAAATTCTCCGTGAAGTTTGAAGCGGGAGTCTTGGAACAGACTTACAAATTCCGTGACGGCGAGGGTGTGGATAATTTAAATGATGTGCTGAGCGTCGTGGACGAAACTTTCATCGAGTCTGTAGCGGCTCGAATGACGGAGATGCAACAAATCCGGCAAGCTGCGTTGTTGCGTTTTGCTCCTGCCGCAGAAGACGAGTTTGAGGAAATTATATGATAAGCAAAAGTGGGGATGTTATAGTAGTGTTTTTTTCATCTAATTGAAAACGGGTATTAAATTTTTCGAGGAGGCACTTTGTAAAAACTTATGCGTTTTAATTACAAAGGAGTTGGGGTAGTAAAAGAAATTTTTTTTGGGAGAAACTGAGCCATTTAACTATAGACAGTAATTCGTCATGTAAGTAGATTTTTATCATTGTATACTGAGACAAATATGTTTACGAAAATTAGAGTGTGTCTGAAAAATCGGAGTAAAGAAAAGGAGTTTGTATTTTTCGG
>CALMIT010000003.1 GCA_937864255.1 uncultured Saprospiraceae bacterium | reverse complement strand
TACACCACCGTATCGCCGCGCTCAACGATGGCGACGGAGTTCATGTAGTTGTCCACGTTGCCTTTGTATTTGGCGCAGGGGTAGCCTTTCTCGGGATTGCATTTGTAGAGACTGCCCGATTTGAAGTACACCGCCGCGTCGTTGAGTTCTTTATTTGCCGCGTAGCGGATGCGCCGGTCGGTCATGTACATCAGGCGTTTGATTTCGAGACTTGAGGCGGCGTCCACGATGTCGCCCCGCTCCAGCGCTACCAGAAATTTCATCAGCCCCAGCGGCGTACCGAGGCTGCCGCCCTTGCCGGGTACGATGCCCGAAGCGCCACGCGTAAACATCGTGCCGAGCCGCCACTCATCTTCCGATATTCCGACGGAGCGCAAAGGGTCGTTCACCACCGAAATCGCCAAGTCAGCGAGCGTGCTTTTTTTGGTCGTTTTAAAAAAATCGTCCGCTTCCTTTTGCGTGAGTGTGAGGTATTTTTTACCAAAAAAACGCATCAGCATCGCCTCGCGCCATACCACGCTGGCAGCGCCATTGTTGCTCACGCTCAGCATGTGATCTGCCCACTCGTACAGCGTAAATTCGTCTGATTCGCGCACCTGCCTTTTGACCAGTTTATTGGTTTCCGGGTCGAAAAAAGGAACGGTATGATGGTCGTACACAGCGAAAGGGCCACCTTTCACCACTCGCTTTTTCAGTAATTCGCGACGCAACTCGAAGGAGTCGGGGAACAAATTTTCCAATTCGCAAAAAAGCCCCGAAATCACCGCCAGCTTGCCCACGCTGCCCGGCTGAAAACCTTTCAATTCCTGCCGCTGCGCGTAGCGGATTTTGCGCCCGGGCGTGATGTCCAAAAGGGCAAGCGAGTAGCTCCGGTGCAGATTTGGAAAGAGCGCATCCAGCGCGCTTTGCAAATCCGGATCAACGGCGACGGGCAGGTAGCCGAGGCTGTCGCCCTTCGGCGTGCGGTATAAATTCAGTTTGATGTCTTCGATGGATTTTTGTGCGCCGGGCAGCGGCATTTTATCTTTTATCTCGCCCGTCAAAATTCTTTGCAAACGCGCCAGCCGCCGGATGCCCGTCAGCCCGAAACCGTCAATAGGATAAGCAAAAGCGGGCGGCGTGAAAATGAAAAAACTGGCTGCGATAAAAAGTAAAATTCTCATTTTTTGTATTTTATAAAGCGGTGGAAAGCGGCACAAAACGCAGCGGCGGAATCATCGGCGAAATGGACTCGAGGTAAGTCGAACTCAGCGCATTTTTGTTTTCCACAAAGGGCCGAATCTGGAACAACCAGATTTTATCGTCTTTAAAACCCAGTTCCATATCAAAAGGACCTTTGGATTCCACGCCCGGCGTTTTCGGAAAAATCGTATTGACTTTTTGCGCCAGCAACCGCAGTTCGTAGATATTCTGACCTTTCAAAATCGGTTTTTCAAAAGTGGTAAAATTGGTTTGCGAGCCGCCGCTGACAGGCAGGGAGCGATAAGTCGGCTCCCGCGCGGGCGACAGCAGCACGTATGCACCGCGGTGACTGACGAGGTAAGACTCGGCAGCTTGACCGTCCACCGCGCCGCCCGCACCGCGATTGAACGCGATAGTCAAGTCCGCCGGGTGGCCGGTGGTGATGCCTTTCGTAATCATCACGCCCGAATAGTCCACGTCCACGCTCGGAATGATGAGGATGGAAGGAAAGACATTTTCGGGATTGAGCAGGTAACGCTGCCGCCATTTGAAGCTGCGCTCGGTGTAGGGCGAAGCCCAGACGTCTTTGATGCCTTGCAGGATTCTATCTTTTTCCACCACGTTAAAAAGCGTGAGGTTCAGCCCCGCGCCGGTAAAATCTTTCAGGTCTTCCATGTTTGTGTCGCTGCGCAAAAAAACCGGAATGCCGCCCATTTTTTTACCCAAAACGGTCTGAAACGTGCCCTCCAATTCCGCGACAAAAGCGGGCGACAGCGTCATTTTTTTAATGGCTTCGCGCAAAATTTCCAATTCGCCAAGTACGTACCGCTCCACACTTTCTTCCGGCTCGCCGATCATTTTTTTTGAATTTGCATTTTTAAAAACGTCGTTCAAAAACTGCCAGTAAGAAATAGTTTGACCGGGCATAGTCTGGTTCATGTGCTCCCGAAAAATGCCGAAAGGAATCACCAGACCTTCCACCACATTGTCGGGGAACATTTTTTTCAACTGCCCCAGATTGGCGGCTTTCGGCCCGCATAATTTGCCGGAGGAAGTGGCGTCCACATCGCGCATGTTCAGCACCGATTTTCGGCTGAGGTCAATTTTTTCCACCGGAACGCTGATGCGCTCCTCGCTCCTTTTTTGCACTTCAAAAAGTTTCTTTTCCTCCGCCGTCATGTCGTCGGCAGACTTCATCACCACCGTACCGCGATTGGACACAGCCATGAACACTTTTTTACCCGAATATTTTTTCAGCGCCTCCAGGTTTTGCCGCGACAAAACCGCATTTGGAATGGCGAGATTGCGCGCCAGCAGTTGCACGTGCGACACCATATTGCCTTCCGTGACGGTGGCGATGCCGGCCACGGGTTTCAGGTCGGAAGGCGGGCGATCAAAAATGTAAATTTTGTCTTTTGATACCTCCACGTCGTCGGGCTGCCCGCTCACCACCACCAACTCGCCGGTAGCGATGCCGGGGTTCAGTCCGCGTATCTGGCTTTGATTTTCTATGTCAAAAATTTTATTGGACAATTTGGCTTCCTGCGCGATAAAATCGCCGAGCCTGCCCACCAACTGACCCATCGGCAGCAAAAGCGAAGACCGAATTTTATCGTCATAAAAACCATCGGCCAACGGCTCAAAAGGGCTGTACATTTTGACCACATCCTGATAAACGCCGCGCGTCGTGCCGGTGCCCCACTCTACCATTCCGCGGCAGGTTTCCATAAAACGGTTGAGTTCGTTGAGCGACATGGAATCGCCGCGCGCATCGCAGACTGCGCCTTCCAGCAATTCCCACTCCCACAATTCCAGGTAGCCGGTTGCCGCCAAAGCCGTGCCGAGATAGCAGGATTTTTCGAGCAATTCGGAGAGGTTGTTTTCCTGCCAGGCGCTGATTTCTTTAAAAAGAATTTCTTCGAGTACATTCGACAAATCCAGCATGGCGAGGCGCGATTTGATTCTCGTCACCTGCGGCATTTCTTTGCGCAAAAGCAGCAACAAATCCGCCGTGCCAGTCGCCCGCCGCTTACCTGGTTGCTCGTCTTTCAGGCGGGTGTTGTAATCCTGCACCGCCGTCGTCACGGGCGCGTTGGAGGGCAGCAGTTTTACATATTTTTCCAAAGAAGTCAAATCCACCGGCTGGTATAAAATTTCCATTTCGGAAATCAACTCGCGCATTCTTTCCGTATCGCCGGCGCTCATTTTTGTGCCGTTGAGCAGAGCAAAACTTTTGACTTTTTGCACGTCGCCCGCGTCGGGCTGTCCGTGAATTTTAATCCGCAAATCCTGGAAAGCCGGAAAATTTTCGGCGATGATTTTGGATAAAGCGCGCACATTTTGCGTACGCGAATCGTCGCCGCGGTGCGGAATATCTTTGGCTGCTTGTCGCAAAAGATAAAACTGACTGCTAATCGCCGCCGTGTCTGCCAGCAGCCAATTGAAAAAATTGACGCCCCAGGCTTCTTCGTCTTCCACCTGAATAGCGCCGCGGTAATATTGCCCTTTTTGCAAAATCCAGCCCTCATCGGCAGCGCGCAGAAATTTTTCCAGTTGATATTGCTTCAGGCGGGAATTGTAATTTTCGGCGTCCCAAAAATCGTTGCGGGAAGTGGTGGAAAGAATCTGTCCGAATAAAATGCGCTTGTCTTTTGCCAGTTTCGCCACTTCGTCTTTTAGCCGCGCGCGCTGCACGCCGCCCTGCTGTTTCAGAAACGCGCGCGCCATGCAGAACGCGTGGGCGAAATTCTCGGCCGCATCAACCAGGACTTCGCCGACGTTTTCCAGGGCGACGAGTATCTGAC
>CALMIT010000002.1 GCA_937864255.1 uncultured Saprospiraceae bacterium | reverse complement strand
AATGGCGCTGATTTCTGTGCGTATTATGCCTTCGTTTTTCCAATTTCCAAAACCTACCAGCGCGACAAGCAGGATTAAAAAATTGGCAATCGTACCGGCTTTTGCGTCCTGCCAATAAACGACGATTAAAAATTGGGAGAGTAAAATTGCGGCCGCCGCTGTCATCCACCACCCGCTTTTTCCCAAAAAATACGCTACAACCGTCCACAAAAAAAGCAGGCAGGCGATCAACCAAAGGCTGCCGAAAATCGGTTTGGAGGACTTGGTCATCGGAAATAAAGTATCACCCGAAAGTGCGCTCATCGGTGCAAAATCGAAAGCTTTTGTAAAACCCATCAGATGGATCAAACCGTGCAAAACGAGCAGGCTTATGAACAAGATTTTCATGGTTTTGATTTTCGCCCAAGATAGCCCGGACAAAAACCTAAAAACATGACTTTCAACAACTTAAAAGGTGATTTTTAAAAACGAAAGCGCAATTTTAAAAGCTATTTTTTTGCTTTTATCATGGATTGGATTTTCAAAAAAAGGATAAAGCCGGTCAGCATGGAAGTGATGCTGTTGGCGAGAATCAGGGGCAGGTCTTTCAAAAAAATGCCGTAAACCAGCCACAGCACCGTGCCCGTCCACACCATTGCAAAAGTCACGACCGAGAGGTCGCCCGTGGATTTGCTTTTAATGGTTTTGTAGGCTTGCGGCAGGTACGCGCCGGTGGTAAAAAAAGCAGCGGTGATGCCGAGAATAGAAATCAAAGTCATACAGGTCTCAGGTGAAAGTTTTTAAAAAAAATGCCGGTTTATTTTTAACTCAAAAACGAAATCAAAACGCCCGCAGCTACCGCCGAACCAATCACCCCGGAAATATTGCTTGACATGGCGTATTGTAAAATGTGGTTGCTGGAATCGTAGCGCAGGGCAATGTCGTTGGCTACGCGCGAAGCCATCGGTACGGCGCTCAGCCCGGTAGCGCCGATGAGCGGGTTGATTTTTTTGGCAGAAAACAGGTTGTAAATTTTGACCGCGAAAATGCCGCCGGCTATCGAAATCGCGAAAGCCAGGAAGCCGCCCACCACGATCATCAGCGTTTGCGGATTCAAAAAAGTAACAGCTGTCATGGTACCGCCGATGGTCAGTCCCAGAAAAATGGTGGCTGAGTTCATGATAGTTTCGGAAGCTGCCTGCAAAAGCCGGTTGGTGTCGCTGCCGATTTCTTTGAGCAAATTGCCAAAAAGCAACAAACCCACCAGAGGCACCGCCGAAGGCACGAGCAATGAAACGACCGTAGCCAACACGATGGGAAAGGCAATTTTCACCGCCCTTAAATTTTTGATTTTGGTTTTGTTCGGATGCAGTTTGTCCTGCTCTTTCATGTTGATTTTCAACTCTTTTTCATTGGTCGTGAGGCGCACCACCCAGGGAATGATGACCGGCACCAGCGCCATGTACGAATAAGCGGCAATCGCTATCGGCCCCAGCAAATGCGGGGCGAGCATGATAGTGGTGTAAATCGCCGTCGGTCCGTCAGCGCCGCCGATGATGCCGAGCGAAGCCGCTTCTTTCAAACTGAAACCCAGCAAAACCGAGGAAAGCAAGACAGTGAAAATGCCGATTTGAGCAGCAGCGCCGAAGAAGGCCAGCCGCAAATTGCGCAGCATCGGCCCGAAATCCGTCATAGCGCCCACGCCCAAAAAAATAAGCGGCGGCAGCAGCCCCGTTTTTATCAGCGTGTAATACAGCATATTCATGATGCCGTAATCTTTTGCGATTTCAAGAAGCGTGAGGTGTGCAATGTTGTTGGTCTCGTCGGCAGGAATGACCGCCATATTACCGCCCGGAAAATTGGCGAGCAAAATGCCGAAAGCGATGGGCACCAGCAGCAGCGGTTCGTAGCGTTTTTGTATGCCGAGATACAGCAGAAAAAAACCGATTGCCAGCATCAGCAAAGCGCCGGGCTGGTCGGCTATTTCGCCGAAAGCGGTCATGTCATAAATTTTCCTCAGAATCTCCATGTGCCTTTTTTATCAATGAATCACCACTTTTTTAATACGCGATTTTTTGCCGTTTTCGAGGCGCAAAAAATAAACGCCCTTACCAAAAACGGAGAGGTCGAACTGCCGACCGGAATTATTTTGAAAAGGCTGCTTTGACAGCAATTTTCCGGTCGAATCAAAAATTTCCAAATGGCTGTTTTTGATTTTTTGACCAGAAGTCGTAATACTGATTTTTCCGGCGGAAGGATTCGGGAAAACGCTCCATTCGCCAGCATTTTCAGCTACTTCGCCCGCGCTGACCGATTCCTGGATTTCAAAATCCCAGATACCGCGGCCGTAGGTGCCGAAGCGCACGAGATTAAAATCGGGCACATATTCCACCGACCAATAAGTCTGCGTCGGCGCGTCCACGCCAGACAAATCAAACCATTTTGCCTCCTCAAAAATGTACACATACGGTCCCGCCTCGGTAGCCGCGAAAAGCATTTTTTCTTCCGGGTCGGTCGCAAAGCCAAAGACCAGCGTATTGGGCAAACCTTCGGTCATGGATTGAAAAGTTTCGCCGCCGTCTTCGGATACGTACACGGCGGGATTTGTGTAGCCGCTACCGCCGAGGAATACTCTATTTTCATCAAAACGGCTGACCAGAATGGCCTGACCGTACAAATAATGCCCGTCCGGGATAAAATTTATGGTTTGTTCCCAATCCTGTCCGGCATTTTTAGAATAAAAAAACCTGCCGTTGGTCGTCGCGACATACCAATAGTCGGTGTTGGTTTTTGCAAAGCCGATAGCGGACACTTCGCCGCCCGATTCCAGTTTGAAATTGAAAGGATTTTGTGTGGCGACGATGTCGCCAAACATGAATTCGAGCCGAATCAGAAAAGAGCCGGAGCCGCCGTCTTTGTTGCCTCCCGCCACATACACGGCATTTTCCTGCGGGTACGGGCTTTCCACCATCGGCGGTATCCAGACCGATTCGTTGTCGGATTCGATACTCCAGCCTGCCACGCTACCGCCGGAGTACGGGTCGCCATAATAACTGACAGAGCCGCCGGGATAAACTATCCAGAGTCGCTGCCCGTTTTGCGAAAAAGTCAGATGCCCGTAATCGCCAGAAATGACCTGGTCGAAAAGCACCGCCTCGTCTTGCCCGAAACTATTCGCGCGCTGAAAACCCTGATCCTGCGAGCCGGCATAAATGAAAAACGGATCGAGTGGATCGGTGCGGACGTCGTAATACTGGCTGACATTCAGCGTAGTCAGACCTAAATTACTGATATTCAAAAGTTTATTGTACGAAACATTCAAACCGCCGTGGTTGCTGACGAGTTGAAAAACTTCGCCCGTCTTCGTCGTGTATTCGGAAAAGTGCATCATGTCCGCGTGCAGAGCAGTTTCAACATTCGGATAATAAGCCCACCAGTCATTTCGGCGCACCCAGCTTTGCCCGCCGTTGCGGCTAACCTGACAATGCACTTCGCCCGCAAATAGCACGTTCGGGTCGGAAGGCAAAATATAAATGCCGACGCCCCAGGGTTCTGACTCCAATTGCCCCAACTTTTCCCAGGTATTGCCAAAATCGTCTGAACGATAAGCAAAAAAACCCATCCCCCGTATTACCGCCGTAAGCAATGAATCTTTGCTGAAAATTTTGAACCGTCGCGGCGAGATTGGCGGGGCTGTTGCCAAACAAAAATGCGGTGCCGGAACCCACGGCTTCCACCGGGTCCGTTTCGGTGTTGATTTGAAATATGCGCGTCTGGTTATTTTGTTTTTGGAC
>CALMIT010000001.1 GCA_937864255.1 uncultured Saprospiraceae bacterium | reverse complement strand
GCTATGTGGATTCACCCACAAAATCCCGACTACATCATCGAGGGCAACGACGGCGGTTTGAATATTTCTTACGATCGTGGCAGCACCTGGCGATTTGTGGAAAATCTGCCGGTAGCGCAGTTTTATCATATTAATTACGACATGAGTACGCCGTACAACATCGGCGGCGGGATGCAGGACAACGGTAGTTGGGTCGGTCCGAGCGAGGTGTGGCAAAGCGGCGGCATACGCAATCATCACTGGCTCGAAGTAGATTTTGGCGATGGTTTTGATGTGACTTTCAGACCCGACAGCCCGCGTTATGTTTACGCGATGTCGCAGGGTGGAAACGTGAGCTACATTGATACCGAAACCGGAAAATCGCAATTTATAAAACCGATTCATCCAGACGGGATTGAGTTGCGTTTCAACTGGGACGCCGCTATGGCGCAAAATCCGTTTCAGGCTTGCGGGCTGTATTTCGGTTCGCAATTTTTACACAAAAGCCTCGACTGCGGCAAAACCTGGGAAATCATTTCTCCCGATCTTACAACAAACGACACCTTAAAACAAAGGCTTTCAAAAAACAGCGGCGGGCTGACGCCCGACGTGACGGCAGCAGAAAATTATACAACCATCATCGCCATTGCGCCCAGTCCGGCGGATGAAAATGTGATCTGGGTCGGCACTGACGACGGCAACCTGCAACTCACCACCGACGGTGGAAAAAGTTGGAAAAATTTGTCGGAAAAGCTGCCCGGCTGCCCGAAAGGCGTCTGGATTCCGCAGATAGAAGTTTCTGCCAAAAATGCCGGCGAACCCTTCGTGGTCGTGAATCCCTACCGCCGCAATGACTTCCGCCCTTTTTTGTATCACACGACCGATTTTGGAAAAAGTTGGAAAAATCTCGCCGACGAAAAACAGGTGGACGGATTCTGCCGCTCCGTGGTGCAGGATCCGGAAGAGTCCAACCTGATTTTTCTTGGTACCGAACACGGGTTGTATTTCAGCCTTGATTATGGAAAAAACTGGCAAAAGTGGACGGAAGGTTTTCCGAGCGTGCCGGTGAGCGATATGAAAATCCACCCGCGCGAACACGATCTCATCATCGCCACTTTCGGGCGCGCCGCCTGGATTATGGACGACATTCGCCCTTTGCGGGAAATCGCAGCCGCCAAAAAACTGCCCGAAACTTTTAAAATTTTCCCCGCCAGCGACGGCTAACTCGCCTGGCAAAAAAGTGTGGATGCCCTGCGTTTTTCTGCTGATGCTTTTTATACTGCGCCGAATGCGAGCCGTTTTGTGCAGTTCAGGTATTTCAATCCTGCGCCCAAAATGAAGGACGCGGAAAAGAAAAAAGAAGAAAAGACCGAAACGGATAAAAGCAATAAAAAAGAAGAAAAAATCAAAGTCGCCGTGCTAAACGAAGCGGGCGACACGGTAAGAAATTTTAGCGTAAAACCCGACACCGGGCTGGTCAGACTGACCTGGCCGATGGACGTCAACGGCGTCAGATTTCCGTCGCGGCGTGATGCAAGTGCAGACGACGATCCGCCGTCGGGCGGCAACGCGCTACCGGGCAAGTACAAAATTTTCGTCAGCCACAAAGGCGTCAGCGATTCCACCACGGCGACGGTTTTTCTTGATCCGAGATTGAAAGAATCGCCAGCAGATGCGGTGGCAAAACAAAATGCGAGAAAGCGCTTGCAGGAAAAAGTAAAAACCATCACCCAGGCTTTCGAGCAATTGAAAGACGCACAAAAGACCATCAAAAACGTGGACGCAAGCCTGACAAATGCGCCCGACAGTCTTAAAAATCAAATTGCAAAAACCGGGAAAAGTCTGAATACAAAACTCGATTCGCTGATCAATCTTTTTGTGGAGCCTGAAAATCAAAAAGGCTTAGTACGCAGCCAGGATAATCTGAGCGCAAAATTGAACCGGGCTTTTGGCTACCTGAATGCGTCCGAGGGCGCCCCCTCCGCTTCGGCGATGATCGCGGTACGGCAAGCAATGGAAGTTGCCGGCACTGCGCTGGAGGCAGTTAATAAGTTTTTCCAAAAAGACTGGACGGACTATCAGGCACAGGTTGAAGCCGTGAAGGCGAGTTTGTTTAAAAAGCCGGAGGTATTCAGGATCGAATGAGTAGTATTTAAAAACCAAAGTCCCGCTCTAAAAAGCCGGGACTTTGGTGAAATGATCTTAATGAATTACCAGCTTCTCCGCAAATCGTTCTCCTTTAATTTGCAGCGATCCCAGGTAAATTCCTTTTTGCAAACCGGGTAATTTTATGTCGGCAGTTGTTTCTCCTGCCAGGCGAATTTTTTCGGAAAAAATCAGTTTTCCTTCCATCGAGTACAAAGAAAAAAGTCCCGTGCCTTCAACAGATTTTTTTGCCGGGAGGCTGAGCCGGACAAAATTACTGTCAGCCGGATTCGGGTAAATCTGCATTTTGTCAACCGATTTTTCAAAATCTTTCACAGCGGTCGAAATTCCCTCGCCCTCTTTTATTTTATAAAATCTTTCAATTTCCACGTTGGTATAAATTTCACGGTTGCCGGAAAGCCAGCGAATGTCGAGGCTGTCTATAATCGTCGCGTCGCCCAGACCAAAATGCGCCCGCAGACTATTATGCCCCATGAAAGTATTTTGAGAACTGATTTCTCTTTGCAACCAGACAGGCGCGCCATTGATAGTGGCTTTTAAAAAAATGCGGGTGCCGATGGCTGCGCGATTGGTCGGGTTGCCTTCCAGCGTAAAATTGACCCAGTGGTTGTCGCCCGTCAGGTCGTTGCGAAATAATTTGCTGAAATTGCCATTGCCAATAGCAAAAAAATCAAGGTCGCCGTCATTGTCAAAATCGCCGGCAGAGATGCCGTTTACACTCAGCGACGAACCGCCAAAAACATTAAACGGATTACCCACTTGGGCAAAAGAATTATTGCCGTTGTTTTTGTAATAGCCGGCGCGACTCGCTTGTCCGGCAGTCAGAATTACATCAAGGTCGCCGTCATTGTCAAAATCGCCCCAACAATTGGAAAGGCTGGCTGTATTAAAAGTGAGCGCGTTGCTGCGGCCAGCGAATGTGCCGTTCAAATTTTCATAAAAGCGATTGCTGGCGCCCGTCCAGTTGGTGATGCAAAGATCGAGGTCGCCGTCGTTGTCCGAGTCTATAAAATTGTAGCACTGCCCGTCCTGCTGTTGTGTCGCAAAAGGCAGGTCGCTGATGCGTTCCAATTTGTAACTGCCCGTTTCTTTAAAACGGTTTCGGTACAAAAAATCCGGTCCCGGCGAACCGCCCGGGCCGCTGGCGATGAACACATCCAAATCGCCGTCAACGTCAAAATCCGAAAAATACGTGACCGTGTACGGCGCGCGGGCGCGTGTAAACTCTTCGCTTTGCGACTGAAAACTGCCGTCAGCTTGCCCGATGAAAAGGAAGTTTGGCGTGTTAAGTCCCGAAAAACCATTGGCAACGGTGATCATGACCTCCATCAATCCGTCATTGTTTAGTTCGCCCCACTGAGCCGACCAGGTGGGCAAAGTAGCCGTGGTAACATTTTTTCGGGTAAAATTGCCGCCGCCGTCATTGACAAAAATTTCGGTGTGGAACAAGGTGCCGAGCAGGCAATCCAAATCGCCGTCGTTTTCATAATCTGCCCAGCTTACACTGCCGAGTCCGACGGCGTTGCCGTCCCCGAAAGAATTGATTTGAGTGAACTTCTCGGCCCCCTCATTTCTGAAAAGATAGCCGAGCATACTCACATCCAGATCGCCGTCGCCGTCCACATCCA